>SZPD01000043.1 GCA_030263515.1 Anaerolineae bacterium CFX9
GACGATGATCATTACCATGACATCACAGCCGCCCGCGTCATCGACGGGACCGACAGCGGTCACGATATAGTCGGGGCCATCAGGGAGATCACCGGGATCGCTGACGGCGTCGAATACAAATGAGGCGGAGGTTGCGGCGAATACGGGTAGAGCAAGGAGACTTGCGATAACGAACAGGGCGAGAGCGAAGAAGGTGCTGAGTTTGCCAGGCATTGTTTTCTCCTAGTCGAATGTTGTGATGCCTGTAATACGATTATATGCAGAAGTAAAAAATGTGCATCATACTGCCGAGCATCCTATACGTCTTCCCCATATGAGCGATTCATCACGCGGAAAGAATGTCTTTCCTCACAGGGTAAATCCGGCGAAGTCAGGCATACTGTGAATGTAGTGTTCTGATGCTTCCGGGACCCCATTGAAACACAGCCTGAGCATGCAGAACCACACGCCGAAAAACATTTCTTCTGTCCCTGATAAGAATCCAGCCAGCCGCCCTCAAGAGGGACTGGTTCACTTGTGAGAAGGAGTGCAAGATGGAATTCCCTGCCTATATCAAGCACAGGAAGATCCGCGCCTGGATCACGGAAATGGTTGAGCTGTGTCAGCCCGATCGCGTCTACTTTTGCGATGGTTCTCAGGAAGAATATGATCGCCTGTGCCAGGAACTGGTTGACGCGGGTACGTTCATCCGGCTCAACCCGGAACTGCGGCCGAACAGCTATCTGTGCCGCAGCGATCCCAGCGATGTCGCCCGTGTGGAAGATCGCACGTTTGTATGCAGCCTGGCACGCGGCGAGGCAGGACCCACCAATAACTGGGTCAATCCCCGCGAGATGCACAAGACGCTGGATGCGCTGTTCGACGGCTGTATGCGCGGTCGCACGATGTATGTTGTCCCGTTCAGCATGGGGCCGCTGGGTTCGAGCATTTCGTACTGCGGCGTTGAGCTGTCGGACTCGGCTTATGTCGCCGTCAACATGCGCATCATGACGCGCATGGGCAAGGCAGTCTTTGAGGTGCTGGGTGAGGACGCCCCTTACGTGCCCTGCGTTCACAGCGTGGGCGCGCCGCTGGAGCCGGGGCAGAAGGATGTGCCTTGGCCCTGCAACAAGGACACCAAGTACATCGTCCATTTCCCGGAGGAGCGCTCGATCTGGTCATATGGCAGCGGCTATGGGGGCAATGCGCTGCTCGGCAAGAAGTGCTTTGCGCTGCGCATCGCTTCCAATATCGCCCGTGATGAGGGCTGGCTGGCGGAGCATATGCTGATCATGGGGGTTGAGTCGCCCAAAGGTGAGAAGACGTATGTAGCCGCTGCGTTCCCATCAGCATGCGGCAAGACGAATTTTGCCATGCTCGTGCCGCCGAAAGCCTTCGAGGGCTGGAAAGTGACGACCGTCGGCGATGACATTGCCTGGATCAAACCCGGCAGCGATGGCAGACTGCATGCCATCAATCCTGAGGCAGGTTTCTTCGGCGTTGCGCCGGGCACGAATGCGCAGACGAACCCGAATGCCATGGCGACGATCGCCAGAAACACCATCTTCACCAATGTCGCCCTGACCGATGATGGCGATGTCTGGTGGGAAGGCATGACGCCCACCCCGCCCGCGCATCTGATCGACTGGCAGGGACAGGACTGGACGCCGGACAGCGGGCGCAAGGCGGCTCATCCAAATTCGCGTTTTACTGCGCCGGCCAGCCAGTGCCCTTCGATCGATCCGAACTGGGAAGATCCGCGTGGTGTGCCCATCTCGGCGTTCATCTTCGGCGGACGCCGCAGCTCGGTGAATCCGCTGGTCTTCCAGGCGTTTAACTGGGTCTATGGCGTCTATTTCGCCGCCACGATGGGTTCGGAGATGACCGCCGCGGCTGCCGGCAATGTGGGCGAAGTGCGCCGCGATCCGTTCGCCATGCTGCCGTTCTGCGGCTATCACATGGCGAGCTACTTCAACCACTGGCTGCGCATCGGCCGTATGCTGACCGATCCGCCGAGGATGTTATTCGTCAACTGGTTCCGAAAGGATCAGGACGGCAATTTCCTGTGGCCCGGTTTTGGCGAGAACATGCGCGTACTCAAGTGGATTGTCGATCGCACGCATACCGCCGCGCCGGGGCGTGAAACGCGGCTGGGGCGTGTGCCAACCTACAAGGATCTGGAGTGGAGCGGGCTGGATTTCACCGAGGAAGACTTCAACCGCGTCATGTCGATCGACAATGTGGCGTGGAAGCAGGAAGTCCTCTCGCATGAGGAGCTGTTCGTCAAACTCTACGATCGTATCCCCAAGGAGCTGCTGGCGGTTCGTGAACTGCTGATCTCCAGCTTCTGGTATCAGCCGAAGTGGAACAATCTCGGCGAATAGCTCGCTGCTGGCGTCTGCCATGCTCACCGCCTGTCCACTGGATCGGACAGGCGGTGTTTGATTCCGGCGCGCCCTGCGTCAGAATAGGCGGCGTCTTTTGGATGAAAGGCAGTTTCGATGGCGGAAACCAACCGTCCCGCGCGGCAGGACTTCATTCATTTCATGCGCATTCCCACCCGCTGGATCGACAACGATATTTACGGGCATGTCAACAATGTGATCTTCTACGCATGGTTCGACACCGTGATCAACACCTATCTGATCGAGCAGGGCGGGCTGGATATTTATCAGGGCAGGGTGATCGGCGTCGCTGTCGAGAGCAAATGCAGCTACTTCCAGTCCGTCGCCTTTCCGGATCAGATCGATGCCGGGCTGCGGGTCGCCCGGCTGGGAAATTCCAGCGTGCGCTATGAAGTCGGGATTTTTCGCCATCCGGATGCGGATCCGGCAGCTTTCGGCTACTTTGTGCATGTCTTCGTCGATCGCCTGACGCGCCGCCCGGTTCCCATCCCGGAGCCGATCCGCGGCGCGCTGGAACGTCTGCTTGTGTCCCCCGCCGAATAACAGCGTCTCAGAAACGTCTCAGGGCTTCGCGCTGTATGCAACAGAAATGAGACGCCTTCCCTCTATCCTGTGACCATCGCCGAAGTGCGGTATGGCAGTCTGCATAGTCGCACGGAGTTCTGTTCACAGGGGAAAACTCATGGGATATCGTCAACGAATTGTCCAGTCGGTCCTTCTGATGCTGATGATCATGCTGCTGCCCGCGGCGGTCATCGCTCAGGAGGAATTTACCTCAGAGCGCGTCGTCTCTCAGGGGGTGAGCATGTTTATCCCGCCGTCGTGGGTATTCGATGTCTCGGAGCCGGGCTTCCTGCGCTTCGCCAGCAATGCTTCGGCACTTCAGGCAGTGCTGGATGAAACCGGAGACTTTAGCCCCGGCGACGTGGCGATCACCATCGCCACGCCGGAGCTGCTCGACCTGCTGGGGTTGGAAACCACGGCAGCGCCGCTCGATACGCTGGAGCGTTTCCTGGTGGCCTTCGCCGCGACGGGGACACCGGAACGATCGACCGGCGTGTTTTTTGTGCCGGCGGCGGTGGTTGAGGCTTCCGGACGGAATATTCCGGGCGGACAGGCGACGGTCTATGCGCTGGCATTCCGCAATGGAACAATCCTGGTGGTGGTTCAGAGCGGTACGCCAGAGGACGCCGTAACACCGCTGATGGCGGATATCCTGAGCTTCATCTACTACGACCCGATGCTTGCTGACGAAGTGCCGCAGCCTGCGGCGGGTTCCACCAGCCAGGCGAACGGGATGACGGCGGATTTTGTTGGCACGGGCACGCTGCGCTCCACAGCGCCGGGGCAGTTGTGGGTCGGTAACTTTGGCGCTGGGGATCAACTGACCGCCTGGGTGATCGCCGATGACGACAGCTTTGATCCTGTGCTGGCGATTTACGATGATGCCGGGTTCATGACCGGTCAGCCGCTGGCAACCAATGACAATTCGGGCGATCCCGCGATCGGCGCAGACAGCCCGCGTATCGAGGCATTCGATATTGTGACCGGCGGCGATTATGGCTTCATGGTCTCAGGCGCGAATGGCGAGGCCGCCGGCGGCTACACGCTCTATGTGGAAGGGCGGGGCTTCGTTGACATGGAGCTTGTTCCAGACAGCTACGTGATCATGTTCTTCGCCTCACAGCAGCCAGCCGCCGCGCCAACCGCGGCAGGTCCCCAGGGAGAGCTGTTCGTTGGCAGCGGCGAACTGACGGCGGACGAGACGATTCAGGTGTGGGCGATCACGGCAAACAGCAGCGCCAGCCTGACGGCATGGGTGATCGCTGAAAATGACAGCTTTGACCCGACGCTGGCGTTCCACGATGAAGCCTCATTCCTGGCAGGAACCCCGCTTTTCTACAATGACGACTCGCGCGATGAAACGATCGGCCGGTTCAACCCACGGCTGGAGGCGACCAATCTGGATGTCGTTGGAGATTACATCTTCGTCGTGTCCAGCTTTACCGGGCGTGGAACGGGTCGCTATACGCTGCATGTTCAGGGCGGAAACGTCCTCGATCTCCAGCTTATCCCGGCGAGTGTGCTGCAAAACTACCTGGCAACGGCGGGCATCTCTCAGCCGCAGTCACCCGCGCCGACGGTTACGCCAGGCGCCACCGGCTCGAACAATCAGGCGTCAACGGCAGATTTTGTTGGGACGGGCGCGCTGACTGCCTCTGAGCCGGTGCAGTTGTGGGGCGGGAACTTCGGCGCGGGCGATCAACTGACCGCCTGGGTGATCGCGACCAACGGCAGTTTCGACCCGGTGCTGGAACTCTATGATGAAGCGAGCTTCTTCGCTGGGACGCCGCTGGCGATCAATGACGACTCTGGCGATCCGGGGATCGGCGCTCTCAACCCCCGCATCGAGGCGATCGATCTGAACACCGGCGGAGACTATGCCTTCCTCGTGCGCAGTTTCTCTGGCGCAGGCACGGGCGAGTACCAGATCTTTGTGGACGGGCGCGGCATCGTCGAGCTGGAACTACTCCCGGCAAATGTGACGCAGATGCTGCTTCAGCAGATGGGTACGGGCGTCAATCCGAGCAACACATCAGAGGATCTCGATGATGGGCTGTTGCGTCAGTGGGCGTCCGCTGCTACCGGCACATCCCAGGTGACCGATACCTCGTGGAGCTTCAATCAGGCGACCGGCGCGCCGAATGCGCAGGATGGCTGCCGTCACAATACCAATTCATGGAGCAGCCAGGCGATCACTGACTCGGAAGTGCTGGCGCTGGAATATGACGAAGCCGTCTTCCCGACCCAGATCAACATCTACATGAACATGGGTCTCGGCTCTATCGTGTTCGTCGAGGTGGGCAGCTCGGAGACGGGGCGCATCTTCCAACTGCCCAACAGCGAGGATGTGGAGGGCAACACGCCGTGCCCCGGTGTTTTCACCATCGATATCACCACCGTGAATGAAGCTGTCGATCGCGTCCTGATCTACATGGACATGGCGCGGATCAACAATTACACCGAGATCGATGCGGTGCAACTGGTGGGTATCCCGTTCGGCGAGGTCAGCTCAATCCCGTCGTCTGCTGCAACGGCGGTCGCCTCGAACGTGCTCGACTACAACCTGCCGGCAATCTTCGGCTATATGACGCTGCGGGCAGGCTTCACGCCGGATCCCTTCAGCTTCCCGGTCATGGCGGGCGGCGATATCCGCGCCGACACGGTGCGCGCAACCAACGGCGATATCTGCTATGGGCATACCACTGCCGAGCCGACGTTCAGCATCATCTGGGAAGGCAATGCCAGCTTCCTGCGCTTCTACGTCGAGGCGAACCATGACCTGACGATGGTCATCAATGCGCCAGACGCGAGCTGGCACTGCAACGATGATACGTTCGGTTTGCTGCCCGCGATCGATTTCAGCGCACCAGCGACAGGGCGATATGACATCTGGCTGGGGACGTTCCGCCCCGGCGAACGGGTCAATACCGACCTGCTCATCAGCGAGCGTTCGACGAGTCGCCCCAATCCGGGAGCCTGATCTCTCCAGCAGTGCATCGCCGCGCCGAGGTAGGCATATCCGCCTCGGCGCGGTTTTTGTTTGCCAGCGGTCAGTGTCACGCCATGACACGCGAGAGGACATCGCCGAGCGACAGCGCCTCGCCAGCGGCAGCGCCGGTTTCAAGCATCTCTTCTCCCAGCGCGCCGGACAAAACCGAGCGCAGATCGCGCAGCATCTCGCGAACCTCCTCGCTTTCAGCGTCCGGATGGGCGCGCACCAGCCCATACCACGCTGTGGCATCGGCATCATTGCCTTCCTGATGACGCAGCAGGGCGAACGTCAGCAGCGCGCACAGCAATTCCTCGCTGGCTTCCTGCTCCTGCGCGATCGCGGCGGTTTCGATCGCGGCGCTGCGCGCGGCTTCTGCCATGTGCAGGCGGGCGCGCAGGAACGCGACCTGCGCCAGGGTGGTGGCAATGCGCATGGCAAACTGCGCCGTCCGATAAATCGCCAGCGCTGCCTCATAATGCCGGAGCGCCGTTTCCAGATCGCCTTCGCTGTTGGCGATCCAGCCCAGATTGACATAGCAGTTGGCGGTGTCTCGGTCGAAAGCGTTGCGCTGGCAGATCTCCAGCGCTTCCTCAAACAGTGTCCGCCCCTCAGCATTGTTCTGTTCAAAGGTCGCGATCAGCCCCAGGGTTTGCAGGCACGCAGACAGCACATGCGCTGCGTCCATGTCGCGGGCGATCTCCAGCGCCTCATGGATGGCGTGTTTTGCGCTGGCGTAGTCTCCCTGCTGCTCGTAAATCGACCCCAGCCGGCGCAGGGCGACCGCGATCTCGCGCCGCGCCCCGATCGAACGGTAGGCATCGATGGCATGTTCTGTGTTCTGCCGCGCATCCTCAAAGCGCTTCATCCGCTGATCGAGATTTGCCAGGTTCAGCCGCGCCCAACCCATACTTGCTACGTCGCTGCGCGAGGTATAGATCTCCAGCGCGCGCAGGAGATGTTCTCGTGCGGCGTCACGGGATTTCGGCGTGAGCAGGTCGATTCGCCCCAACCCGACGCGCGCGTCCGCCTCATTTTTGAGGTCCCGGTGATACTGCGCCAGTTCCAGCGCGCGCTCATACTGCGCCCGGCTTTCTTCGGTGTGATTGCGCAGCAGCAGCGCCTCGCCGAGCAGGTTGTGCAAGGTCATCAGCGACGCCTGATCGCCGGTTTTTTCAGCGGCCTCTGATGCGGTTTGCAGCCAGGCAATTCGCTCGTTCAGCGTCAGACGCAGGGGCAGCAGGTCGCCGCCTGCCAGTGGAAATGCAACGCATAACTGGAGCGCTTCCCGATCCGACGGTTGTTTCTCGGCGCGGGTGGTGAGGAAGGCATAGCCCTGCGCGATCTGGGCGCGATCCTGATCGAACTGACGCAAGCCGATCGTGCTGCTGCTGCCGCCGCCTGCATACAATCGGCTGGCATTCCTCAGGCGTTCGAGATAGAACGTCGCGTGACGATGGGCGGCACGTTCCAGGAGCTGGGGTGAAAGGGCTGCTGCCATATGGATCAGCCGTCAAACAGCGCGCGTGCCTGCATCACCAGCAGCGCATGCATCTGGAAAATGCCGCCGCCCACAGGTTCCAGCAGCCCGCGATCGACCAGCGCCTTGATGGCGGGCTTCGGGTTACGGTCTCCCCAGACAGCTTGAATGGCTTCCAGGCTGAAGGTGGCAGGCTTCGGCGCGAACACCCCCAGCACTGCAAAGCGTTCCTGCAAATCTGCGCTCAGGCGGTCGATGCTGCGCTGGAGCAGGGCGCGTACAGTCGGCGTGGTCTGGCGCGCCATTTCTGCGCGGTCAGAGGGGGCGTGCGCTTCGAGCAGGCGCGCTCCTTCACGCAGTTCCGCCAGCAGATCTTCCACGCCCCAGCCGAGCACCATCTCGGCATGCAGCAGGCGCGCCGCCACCTGGAGTGCGAGCGGCAGCCCTTCCAGATCGCGCGCCAGTTCGAGCATGGCATCGGGATGAGCGGTGACGACTTCGGGGGCCAGCGCGCGCATGAGTTCGAGCGCTGCTTCGTCGCTGAGCAGCGGGACCTTGTAGATCAGATCGGTACGGCTGGCGAGTGCGCGCGCCAGATCGTTGGCGCGGGTGGTCATCAGCATGGCACAGGCGGCGCTGCCTACCCGGAACGGTTCTGCGTGTTCAACTTCCCAGATATCATCGACGATCAGCAGCATGCGCTTATCGCGCAGGGCAGCGCCCAGGCGGTTGGCGGTCTGCTCGATCGTCTGGTCGCCGCCCAGATCGCTCAGCCCAAGCATCTTCGACCAGTTCAGCAGCTCGTTGAGCAGATTGGGTGTTTCCCCAAGCGAGGTCCACAATACGCCATCCGGGTACGACTCGCGCAGGCGTCCATCGTGGGCAAGCTGAGCGGTGAGCGTCGTCTTGCCGATGCCGGGCAGCCCCTGCAGGACGGCTTCCCGATGGTTGGCCAGGCGCTGGGTCAGATCATCGAGGACCTGTTCTCGCCCGACAACCAGCCGCGGTAACGCTGGCAGGTTGCCACTGGTAGTCATCAGCACCGAGGAAGTCTGCTCTCGCCCGGTGACAGCGGTCAGATCGGGGGGTTTTTCGTCTCGAAGGATGGCGTCGTAAAGTTCAGTCAGCTCACTGGATGGCTGCGCGCCCAGCTCATTCGCCAGCAGACGTGAGTAGGCTTCGTACTGGGAAAGCGCCGCCGAGCGGTGACCGGTCAGCGCGTACAGACGCATCAACTGAAACTGCCCGATCTCATGCAGCGGATCGACCGCCAGCCAGCGCCGCGTTACCGAGAGCGCCCGCTCATACTCGCGCGCGTCCATGTGCAGGACGGCGAGGCGTTCCAGCACATACAGAAATTTCTGCTGATATGCCTGGGTCTGGAGCGCCAGCCACTCATCATGTTCCGGGCTGTCCTTGAGCGTGAAGCCCGCCATGAAGTGATCGCGGTAGAGCGCTGCCGCTGCCGAAAGGTCTTCGACTGAGGTTTTCTGTGCCAGGCGTTCAAAATCATCCAGATCGACCCACACGGAAGCCCCGCGCCGCAGATCAATGGTTTCGCGGTCGGCGATCAGCCAGCTCACCGCCGGCGTCTCGCTGATGGCGGAGAGGACCCGGCGCAGCCCGGCACGTGCGCGGACGGCATCCAGTTCCGGGAAGAACAGCGCTGCCAGGCTGTCGCGGTGTGCCGCGTTGCCTGTGGCAGCCAGATAGGCAACCAGCGCCAGCGACTTGCGCCGGCTGAACTCAATCGGCTGGTCATTGACCCGAACGACGGGCACTCCCAGAAGCTCTATACTCAGTCCACTCATAACATCCTGACTACTACAGTCCGATCGGAAGATGATTCCCTGAAATATAACGACACATAAAAAACTCGCCAATGCATTTATAGCATGAAAAAGGAATCCCCTGTTCACGTTCGGCGCTCTCACCGGAACGGAACAGGGGTCAGAGGGGTGGTACGGAGAAAAAGTCTTGCGTGGTACTTTTTTTACACAGAAGGAGACGCAGGATTTTCCCTTCTGAGTGGAGGCTGTCTGGCGCTCGTTTCAGAGCGTATTCATCCGTTCTGTCTGGAGCGTGCTGACGATGCTTTTTGCCCAGTTGACGACGGCATTCCAGTCCCGATAGTCGCCCGTCGGCGCTTTGATGCCCTTGATGATCAGTTTCTCTGCTAGGTTGAGCTTTTTCATGTCGATCTCGCCGTGAAAGAAGGCAATATCACGAGGGCGGATGCGCTCTGCCAGCGGCTTCTGCGCCTCCGGGAAGCGCCAGCCCTTCATCAGCTCCACCGGGTCGCCTTCGCCGGTCGGCCCGCTGGAGAACAGCCATGTCGGATGTTCGGACAGAAATTGCTCATGCTGTTCAAGGAGTTCGATGGCTTCCCTGCGCCATGTGCCGGCATAGACGGCGCTGCCGAGTACCACAGCGTCAAAAGGCGTGAAATCGTGGATGGAGTCCGCCGCGCGGACGACCACATCGAAGCCTGCTTCAAGCATTACCTGCCCGATCTTTTCGGCGATCTCGGCGGTGGAGCCATATTTGGTCGCATAGGCGACCAACACACGGTTACTCATGAGGATATTCCTCTCGATCCTGCTCAGGCATACGACCGGGAGCAGCACGATCCCTGCGCCGGATGCTGCGGACTGCTATCTCTCATGATGCCGCGCGGGCAGCAGGCTCACCAGTGATTTCTGTAACCTGCCAGTGGTAGCAAATATCCCCTTCGATCAGAAGGGCCACAAAATCGGCAGCAGGATCATCGAGATGAGCAGGGTGATCACGATCAGCGGCACACCAACCTTGATGTAATCCCGAAACTGATAGCTGCCGGTGCTGATCACCAGCATATTGACGGGCGAAGCCAGCGGCGTGGCAAACGCCATGGATGCGGCGATCGCCACCGTCATCAGCAGGGCATGCGGCTGAACGCCCAGGGTTTGAGCGGCGGCGATCCCCAGCGGAGCCAGCAGCACCGCCGTTGCCGTGTTCGAAAGCACCTGCGTGATGGTGACCGTCAGGACGAACAGCCCAAGCTGCACCAGCAGGGGGCCCTGCTGTCCGAGCGCATCGACCAGCCCTCCAGCGAAGATGTCAACCAGTCCGACTTTGGTGAGTGCCGTGCTCATCGGCAGCATGCCCGCCATCAGAAACAGCGTCTTGAGGTCGATGGTGGAGTAGGCTTCGTCAACATTCAGGCAGCCCGTCAGGATGACTGCCAGAGCGGCAATGATGCTGGCTGGAGCCAGTTCGAGGATGTTGAAAGCGACGGCGATGACCATGCCGATCAGCACGATGAGCGTGATCGGCGCTTTGTCAGGGCGGGTGTATGCGCCGAGCTGGATGGCTTCGCGCTCGCCCATGACGATGAAATCCTGCCGCAGCCGCTTGAGCGCGAAAATGTCCTTCCACGCCCCTTCGACCAGCATGACATCCCCAAATCGGAGCGGCGTATCCTTGATCGGCAGCGATTCCTGCACCCCGGTTCGCCTGAGGTTGAGGACGGTCAGATTGTAACGTGTCGCAAACGCGATCTCGGCGATCGTTTTGCCGATCAGCGTTGAGCGTGGGCGCAGCAGGACTTCAGCGATGCCCTGTTCGTGCGTGATCACATCTTCCTCAACGATCGGCTCGGCAGCGACCATCGTCAGCCGGAGATCGTTCAGCGCCCGCCCCAAATCGTCCGGGTTTCCCTGAATCACCAGCCCATCATCGGCATGGAGGATCGTGTTTGCCGTCGCAACGTGATAACGACCGTCATCATCACTGCGGCTGCGCCCCGGAATGACCAGCGGCGCATGATGATGTGCCGCCCGGCTGAGCGACAGTACATTCAGATTGTATTGACTGCGCAAACCGCTTTCCGCAATGGTGCGGCCGATCAGCGGTGAACCTTCCTGAACGCGCAGCCGGAACAGGTTTCCGGGAAGCTCATACAGGCGAAAGAGTTCGCTCGGCGTCGTGACGCCAACGTCTGAGGTGTCCATGGGCGGGTCAGGCAGGATATGCCGCCCGATCAGCACCATATAGACCACGCCGGCGCTCAGCAGCAGCAAGCCGATCGGCGTGAAGCTGAAAAAATCGAACGGGGCAAAGCCGGCGGCGCGCAGGGCATCCGAGACGAGCAGGTTGGGCGGAGTGCCGATCAGCGTCAGCGCGCCGCCCATCAGCGCCGCATACGCCATCGGGATGAGCAGTTTCGAGGGGTTGATGCGCAGGCTGCGTGAGAGGCTGACGATAGCGGGCAGCATCAGCGCGACCACGCCTGTAGAGCTGATGAAGGCGGAAAGCACGGCGATCGAGACCATCAGGATGATGAGCAGCCGGATGATGCTGCCATGCGCTACCTGAAGGATGCGCTGTGCGATCATGCCTGCCAGCCCGGTATGGAAGACCGCCCCGCCGACAATGAAGAGCGCACCTATGCTGATCAGCGCCGGGTTGGAGAAGCCGGCCAGTCCTTCGCTGACAGTCAGAATGCCCGTCAGCATCAGCGCCGCCATGACGCCGAGCGCGACCAGATCCAGGCGGATGATCTCGGTGATGAACAGGATGAGCGCGATCACCAGTATTGCAAGCGTAATCCACATCTCAGGGGTCATCGTTTCATCCTCTTGCGATCAGCCTTCACGAGAGAAGTATATGCGATCCCATCCCTGATGTGTTTGTGACAAATGGCACAATATCTGCTGCTGAAACGCGCACTGATGGGCGCTGCCTGCTGTGTTGGGAGCGAGGAAAGCAAGGGGGCACAGCCCGCGCCGAAATCTGCGGACAGCGGGCTGTGCCTTGCGGGAGGTGTTCAGTTCAGCCGATAGAGATCGCTGAACTTGTCGTTGAGATATTTCAGGTAGGGGGCGACGTGGAGCTTGCTGCCTGTCGTCCGCAGCAGCAGTTCTTCCGGGCTGAAGGCGCGCCCATGCCGGTAGATATTGTTCTGCATCCACCCCAGCAGCGGCGCATAGCTGCCTTCAGCGAGTCCGGCGTCGATATCAGGAACGTCGCGCCGCGCCGCTTCAAGGAACTGGGCAGACATCACATTGCCGACGGTGTAGCCGGGGAAAGAGCCAAATCCGCCGCCTGACCAGTGAACATCCTGAAGCACACCGCGTCGATCATCGGGTGGGGCGATGCCCAGGTATTCCTGCATCTTTGCATTCCAGATCTCCGGCAGATCGCTGACCTTGAAGCTGCCATCGAGCAGTCCCATTTCAATTTCCACCCGCAGCATGATATGCAGGTTGTAGGTCACTTCATCGGCTTCAACCCTGATCAGGCTGGGCTGCACCCGATTGACGGCGCGATACATCAGATCGGGCGTCGCTCCGTCCATCTGCTCCGGGAAGTATTCGCGCATTCTCTCGAAATGCACATCCCAGAAGGTGCGGCTGCGGCCGATGATATTTTCCCACATGCGCGACTGGGATTCATGGACGCCATAGCTCGCGCCGCCCACTGCATACTGACCGAGGAAATCAGTCGTCAGAGCAGTGCGCGTCAGCGAGGGATCGACTCCCTGTTCATAGAGCGCGTGCCCTGTTTCGTGGAGCGTGCCATAGAACGCCATCGGGAAATATGTCTCATGGTAGCGCGTCGTGATGCGCACATCCTGCCGTGTGAATGACACTTCAAACGGGTGCGGCGCGATATCGAGGCGTCCCCGCTGGAGGTCATAACCAAACTTTTGCGCGATCTCCAGCCCGAAGGCTTTCTGTCGATCGACCGGATAGGGTTTTGCCCACAGATCACGCTCCAGCGGTCGATCACTGGCGACGATCTTCGCCAGCAGCGGCAGAAGCCCGGCTTTCAGGTCTTCAAACAGCGCCTTCAGTGTCCGGGCTGTTACGCTCGGTTCATATTCGAAGACCAGCGCGTCGAACGGATGCTCGCTGTAGCCCACTGCCTCAGCCTGCTCACGGACGAGATCGAGCATCTGCTGAAGATAGGGCGCAAAAGCCCTGAAGTCGTTCTTTGATTTTGCCTCTGCCCACACCTGCTCGCTGACCGGCGCGAGCGCTGCCTTGCGCTCGATCAGGCTCGACGGGATGCGCCTGAGAATGTCATAGTACAGCTTCGTCTGGGCGACTGCGCGGACGCGATAGCTGTCCGGTTCATCGTTTGCAACTTCAGCCTGCGCGGCATCGATCAGGCGCGCCGTCTCATCGCTGACGAAGCGTTCCTGCGCCAGCCGGGAAAGTGTCGCCAACTGGTAACCGCGTGTCTCTGCGCCGCCCGGCGGCATCTGGGTGCGCGCGTCCCATTTGAGGATGTTGATCGCGTTCAGGATGTCGTTGTAGGACGCGATGTGTTTCTGAAACTGTTCGTAGGCACTCGTCATGTTGAAATTCTTTCCTGACCCGCTTATACCGAACGCATCATGCCGCCATCAACGCGCAGGCTGGCCCCGGTGATGTAGGAAGCGGCGGGGGAAAGCAGGAAGGCGGCCGCCGCGCCAAACTCATCGATCGTGCCCAGCCGCTTCAGCGGAATTTTGGCGATCGACTGCTCACGCACCTGCTCCACCGGCAGGTTGAGCCGTTTCGCCGCCATCTGATCAAGCTGGGCGACGCGCTCGGTATCGATCCTGCCGGGGATCAGATTGTTGACGCGGATTCCATCCGCCGCCAGCTCATCTGCCAGTGTCTTGACCAGTCCGACCACGCCGGAACGCATCACGGTGGAGAGCGCCAGCCGTTCGATCGGCTCGCGCACCGACGAAGAGGTGATCGTCAGGATCGCGCCGCCGTCTGTCATATGGGGCAGGACTGCCCTGATCAGCCGGACGGCGCTCATCAGCGTGAGTTCGAAAGCGGACTGCCACTGCGCATCGCTGAGTTCCTTGAAGAAGCCCGCTGGCGGTCCGCCCGCATTCACCAGCAGACCATCCACACCGCCGAGTGCGGCTGCCGCACTGCTGACCCAGTTTTCGACACTCGCCATCTCGCGTACATCACAAACCCCCGTCACGATCTCAGCGCCGGTTTCCGCGCGCAGGGTTTCGGCGGCTTTTTCGATGCTGGCGGCTTCACGGCTGCACATCGCCAGCCGAGCGCCATCCTTTGCCAGCGCGCGGGCTACCCCAAAGCCGAGTCCCTGGCTGGAAGCCGTCACCAGCATTCGCTTTCCCTGAAGTCCCAAGTCCATCGTCAGACCTTTCTTCTGCGTAGGTTCATTAGTTCAGAAGGTGATTTTCTGCGTGGGATCATCAATGCCGACACGTTCCAGCACCCACGTCAGTTCATCATGCGTCCCCGCATCGATCGGCACGAACGGATCGCGCAGCACGCCGGAGACCATCGCGCCGCGCCGGCGCAGCAGTTCCTTGCGGATCGTCAGGTTGATGATCGGCTGATTCTCGTAGCGGATCAGCGGCAGATAGTGATCGAAGATTTTTGCGGCGCGCCCCTGATCGCCCCTCGACCATGCCTGATAAATGGCGACAAGGATTTCTGAAAAGGCGAAGCCCGTCATCGTGCCGGCTGCGCCGCGCCACAATTCTTCCAGCAGAAACATGCCACCCAGTCCGCCGAAGATGGCAAAGCGATCGGTCTCGGCGCGGATGGCGCTGATCTTCTCCATCAGCGGCGGGTCTTCCAGTTTGAGATAGCGCGCGGCGGGAATGTTTTCGGCGATGCGCCCCAGCAGCTTTGCGGACATGATCACGTTGTTGACGGGCGGAAAGTCCTGCACCACGATCGAGGCGTCATCGCCGAGCGCGGCGGCAACATCAGCGTACAGGGCAAAGACCCGCTCATCTTTCTCGGCAGCCGAAAATTCGTCCATCCGCGGCGGCGCGATCATGACACCGGCTGCGCCTGCGGCCATCGCTGCCTGGCTGAGCGCGATCACGGTGGACGTGTCGGGATGGCTGACCCCGACGACGACCGGCACGCGGTTCGTCGTCTCCTCGATCACCACATCCATCACGCGCCGGCGCTCCTCAACGGACATTTTGGCAGCTTCGCCCAGCACGCCGAGGATCGTCAGTCCATAGACGCCGCACTCGATCTGAAACGAGGTCAGGCGGCGAAGGCTCACCTCATCAATCGGGCGATCCGGCGAATCGACGAACGGAGTCGCCATAATATTAAAGATTCCACCAAGCTGCATCATGCTCTCCTTTCATGGCATGGCGAGTGCTGATTTTCAGGCAGGGGCGGGCGGTGGGGTTTCCACGGGCTTCACATGGCGATAGATATGCATCACCATCAGCCCGCTCACAAAAACCCCTGCGGCGACGATCATCATGATCGTGGGATACCCGTACTGGGTTTGCAGCACGCCGCTGATGATGGTGGCCCCGAACCAGCCGAGATTCCAGATGACCGAGGCGGCGCTGCTGGCGATATTGCGCAGTTCCGGGGGCAGACTGCCCATCTGGAGCGGCTGGAATAACGGCTGCATACAGTTGCGCGCCGAGACGGCGATGACATAGGTGATGATGCTGAGGATCAGCGCGCCCACACTGGCGGACAGGCTCAGTCCGAAGAATGCCACCGCTGCAATCGTCATCAGGATCGCCAGCGACTGCGCGTTGCCGACGCGGCGCGCCAGCGGCGGGCTGAGCATCGGGATCAGCGCCATGCCGATCCAGCCGAAACCGATAACCTGACCGATCTGAATATCGCTGAGCGCAAAGGTATCGCGAAAGAACAGATTGTAAAAGGGAAATGTGAGTCCACCGGTGAACCCGAACACCAGCATCGGCAGCGACAGCCGCACGATCAATCTCCACGGCACATTTCTGAGTCTGTTTGAACGGCGGCGCTGTTCCGCGTTGACTTCCGGCACGAAGATGAGCGGCAGCACACCGATGATCATGATCCCGGCGCAGATCAGCAGCGAGCCGCCGTAAGCTGTCGCTGATTGACTGTCTGCGCCGCCCGCGATCCAGCCGGGCAGATAGCCGCCGATCACGCTGCCGATGGCGGTAAAGCTCATCCCGACGATGTTGAATGCCGCAAAATAGCTGTTGACGCGCTCCGGCCTGACGAGCCGCACCATCAGCACGGGCAGGGCGATCTGCCCCGCGCCATACAGGAAGCCGAGCAGGAAGCGCCCGATCAGGATGCCGGTTGTCGTCGGAACGATGACCAGCAGTGCCAGCGCCAGCGCCGCGCCGAAGGTTGAACCGAGGATCAGGTTGCGCTCACCCAGCCGCGTGGCGATGTAGCCGACGGGCAAGCCAGTCAGGACGCCGCCGATTCGCGGAATCGACTGAAACAGGGCGATCTGATCGGTCGTATAGCCGAGGCTGACGTAGTAGAAATTCAGCACGACATCCGGAATACCGAACAGACCGATGTGATAGACGGCTGTAAAGATCAACAGCAAAAGCGCCGGATGATCCGACGCCATCTGCCGCCAATGCTGGCTGTGGAAGGTACGTGTGCCAGTCAGAATCGGATCCCCTTACGCGCCGACGCCGAGCATCTTTCTGCCGCCAATAAATGTCATCTGGACGTGTTCGAGCGCATCGAGCGATTCCAGCGGGTTGCCGTCGATGACGATCACATCGGCGAGCTTGCCTGCTTCGAGAGTCCCGATTTTGTCTTCCATTCGGCTGATCTTCGCCGGGACGATCGTCGCGCTGCGCAGGGCGTCGTAGTTATCCTTCTTGATGCCCAGCCTGACCATGAATTCAAGCTCCGGCGCGACGACTTCATGACCGACAACCGGGCTTCCCGCATCCGTGCCGAACGCGATCGGAACACCGGCATTTGCCGCGTTGATCAGTCCCTGGTAGCGCGCCGGGTTGGCGATGGCCTTCTTGCGCTCTTCAATCTTCCATTCCGGGATATTGTACTGCCGGGCGACGACTTCGTTCGCCTGCATCACCAGCGGGGCGAACGTCGTCACGATGGGGATCTTCCTGTCCAGCAGAAGCTGGATCGTCTCGTCGCTCATCGAGCCACCATGTTCAACACAGTCCACGCCGAACTGTGCTACCCGGTTGATGCAGGCATCATAGGTTGCATGGGCAGTGATCGGCAGCCCGTTGCGGTGCGTTTCGTCGATCACAGCTTCAAGTTCGGCATCCGTAAATTCGAGGGTATCGTGGCACGCCATGATCTTGATCAGGTCAGCGCCGCCGCGCACCTGCTCGCGCACGGCACGGCGCATCTCGTCTGCGCCGCTGGCTTCACGGCAGCACCAGTAGGTATGCCCGCCCGTCTGGATGATCGCCTCGCCCCCTTCCGGCGAGGCAACGGAATCGAGGCTCGCGACCGCTTCGCCGCCAGCAGCGCG
>SZPD01000044.1 GCA_030263515.1 Anaerolineae bacterium CFX9
CAGCTCCAGCACCTTTTCGCGGGCGGCATCCTCGCCATCAACGACGATCGGCTCGCCTTTCAGGTTGGTCAGCTCCACGCAGAAACGGTCGAGCAGCGCTGAAGGGCTGAGATCATCCTGGATCGTCACTGCCAGATACTGGGCCGGCTGCGGCGCGGCATCCTCAAAAGGGCGGCGGGCGGCGCGGAGTTTGTTCAAAATCTGTTCACGGCTGGACATGGCCAAACGAACCTCGGTAGAAGGGCGCGATTTGCGTTAGTATAGCGCGGATCAAAGCCCGCATTGATACAGTCCACAATCATCGGACAAAGGTGATCCTCTCATGCAGCCGAACAAGCCGCAAACTGTCTATGAAATGCTGGTTGAGCTTGCGCAGACGCTCAACGACATGCAGGTCGAATCTGCCTCGCGCGAAAGTGATGACAGCTATCTGGAAGCGCGCCGCGAAGGGCTGAAGCGCATCGGGCGCAAGATCCTTCAGGAAAACAACGGTCATATCGATATGCAGGTCAATATGCAGGGCGATACCGGCGGCGCGCTCGTGCTGCTCGTCTCGGTTGATGCGCTGTACGTGCCCTATAACCTCGGCTAATCGTCCGGGCGGGCGTGTTCTCGATAGAAGCGCTCAAACTGCTCGCGGAAGGCAGCGCTGAACGGCGTGACCACTTCCGGGCGGGGCTGCTCCAGAGACGGAACCTGCCCGCTGGGAAGGTCTGCCAGCGCCTTCTGCACGAAGTAGATCAGATCGTTTGCCTGAAGCGCAGCATCGGCGCGGCGTCCCAGAAAGGCCAGCGCCATCAGCAGTGCGGCGATGACCACGCGCACCGAAACCGACCATGTGGGTGTGGACAGCACGATCAGGCTGAACAGCAGCGGCTGGATCAGCCCGCTGAGCAGATAGGGTGTGTTCGTCTGTGAACGCAGGTGAATGAACGTCAGCGGCGCTTCCGGCTCGCCACCGCTGGACATCGCGCCGATCACGGAAGCTGCTACGCGGGTGCGCCGCCGCTGGCTGCCCCAGAACAGGCGCGAGTCGCTGGTGACGCGGAAGCCATCGGCATGTGGATGCAGATAATAGCGCCGTCCATCGGTGAACAGCTCGCGCAGATGCAGCCGGTGCTGGCTGGGGCGCGCTGCCTGATGGAGCGTGTTGAGGCAGTCGCCGCGGTCAGCCGCGATCACCAGCGCTACAGGGGGGTGCAGTTGAAGCAGCGTTCTGAGGCGCAGCAGCAGGTCAGAATCGCGCAGAAGCATCATGATCCGCGCCCCGGCTGGCCGCTCCGTTTCCTTCCTCCGCCAGCGGAGCGAGCGTATCGATGACATGCTGAAGATCAGCCGTGCTCTGCTCATCGCCCAGTTTGACCGCCAGCGCCAGCGTTTCGCGATAGCAGACCAGCGCCGCACGCAGATGACGGCGCTGATCGGCGGCGTGAGCGGCAGCCCGTGCCTGCGCCGTATGCAGATTGCCGATCACGCCGAGGCGCTGTGCCAGGGCGACGGGTTCATCCAGCTCGCGGTAGAGCGCCGCCGCTTCTTCAAAATAGGTCAGCGCGCGCCCCAGGTCGTTCAGGGTGACGTAGCTGTTGCCCAGATTGCCCAGCCGTGCCGCCAGCCCGCGCTGATCGCGCAGCCGCCGGGCGATCACGATCGACTGCTCATGCAGGGGAATCGCCTGCTGCGGCTGGTTCAGATCGTCGTGCACCAGACCGAGATTGCCCAGCCAGATGCCGCGTCCACGGTCATCACCGATCTCCTGCGCGATCAGCAGCGCCCGGTTCAGATAGTCCACAGCTTCGTTGAAGCGCCCCATCTCGCGCAGCACGTTGCCGATATTGCCGAGCAAACCGGCTTCGGTCAGGCGGTCTTCGTCGCTGCGGGCGATGGATAGGGCGCGGTCGAAATAACGCAGGGCGCGCTCACGCTGCCCAAGCCGGTAAAAGATCAGCGCCAGGTTGCCCAGATGCCGCCCTTCCGCCGCCAGATCGCCGCTCTCACGCGCGAGTTTGACGGCGCTTTCCAGCCCGCTGATCGCCGCGGGATAATCATTGTGCTGAAGGGCGAGGCGAACTTCGCGCAGAATTTGCCCCGGATCCGGCGTGATCGGCGCGCTCATCGTGTGTCTTTCATCCTTCGGCGCACACCGAGCACCGCCAGCAGGATCGTGATCAGCACGCCGATGACGGCGATGGCAGGCAGCACCCAGGCGAGCGTCGGAAGCACGGGCGGCAGATCGCTGAAACCCGGAACCGGTGTGAAGCGAACGATCGTCACCGTGTCGTCTGCGCCGCGCTGCCATCCGGTGGGCGGCGGCTGGTAGTCTGCGAGGCGCTCGATGAGCGGATGATACAGACGCGGCGCTGTCTTGCGGAACAGGTGGACTGCACGCGCCCTCTCGCCCGGCTCGTCGATCACTTCGGCATAGGCGCGGAATGAATGCCGCCCCTGCTGAACCAGAACGTCCGGGTTTTCCTGAAGGTTGCGCAGCCACTGCGCCTGCGCGCCGTAAACTGCGATCGCGTAGGTTTTGCTGCCGTGCCGGCGATATTCGACCGGCGTGTAGCGCGCCAGCCCGCTTGTGCGCCCATGCGTGACCAGAATCATCAGGTTCAGGCTGTTGAGGATATCTCCCATGCCAAGCTGGTACAGCAGGATAGGTGTTTGCAGCAGCAGGCGGCGGGCAGCGCTCTGCGAGGCGGGATTCAGCGCGATCATCGACGCGACCATAAATACTTTCGATCAGAATGACAGCATGATCGACGATTATACTCCGGATTCCAGCCGCGAGCCGATCAGCGCCTGAAAGTGGTATAATCAGGGTCACTCTCGCAGCAGAAAACAGGAATTTGAGAGGAACAATCAGGTGAAGAAATCGATACTCGTTGCGGCTGTTTTCGCCATCGCGCTGCTGATGTTCAGTGTGGTCAGCCTGAGCGGAAGCCGCGTGCAGGCGCAGACGACGAACACAGCTTCTCCCACTGTCGCGGGTCCGAGCAACACCGTGCAGGGCTTTCTCGTCGCCTGCCAGGATTCGGCGATCGTCAATTTCAACGGCACGCTGCTGATCGGCTGGGATGTCTTCTTCCAGCTTTCCGCCGCCAGCGGGCCGCTTTCCGGCGTTCGCCAGGTTTCGGCAGGGGGCAATTTCACCTTCAGCGAAACGGTGGCTTATCCTGCCGGGACGACGGTATCCCCCGGAACGGCGGTAGCGGCGCGCGTCTTCGTGGCGCGTGAAACCAACCCGGCGACGATTGACTTTGAGTTCACGCTGACCGACGTGCAGGATGGCTGCCAGGGAGTGACGCCGCAGAATCCGCCCGGCACGAGCATCGATGTCAGCGGGGGTGGCGGCGGTGGAACCACGACAGGCACAACGGCGACGAACCTGTTCGCCCCGAACGGACTGACGCTCAACCCGAACCTGCGCCCTGAAGACCCCGTCGTGATCGGCGCGCGCGACAGCGTGAGCTACCGGTCGGAAACGCCGGGGCTGATCTTCGCCGAATGCAATGAAGCCGAGCTGGCCAACCCCGGCATCGTCTACGACAACGATCGGATTACCGTCTTCTGGTCGTGGTACACGCGCACACGTGCCCAGATGGAGGATCATCTCGCCAAGGCACAATACAGCGTGCGCATGAACGGAGCCAGCTTCAGCCCGGTACAGGTCAGCGAGATCACCCAGCGCGGGCGCAATTACTGGGTCTTCTACAGCGCGGATGCCGGCTTCCTCCGCCCCGGTCACTATGAAGTCGAATACCGCGTGACATGGACGGGCGTGCATAACGACGGCTATGACGACTATGGGCCGGGCACAGATTTCCCGGTGGACAGCGGCAACTGCAACTTTGACGTGCTGCGCAACCCGACCAACCAGAGCGTCGTCTATAGCAACATCTACTTCCCGTCGCCGTATCCCTGGCACAATATCTTCGGCGATACGTAAACGTGACGCCGGAAGCAGGCTGTCCGGCATCCATGAAACATCTGATGAGCGTGGGCGGTCCTGGTATGATCGCCCTTGCTTTTGTGAATCACGGGATACGCAGATATGGGGCAGTTGGCTGATGAGGCGGCGGCGTTTGGCATCCACCTGACGCCGGCGCATGAACAGGCTTTCGCCATTTATGCGCGCGAGCTGGCAGCCTGGAACGCGCATACCAACCTGACCGCCATCACCGATGAGCAGGGGGTGCGCGTGCGGCATTTTCTCGACTCGCTGACGGTCGCTCAGTGGGTGAGCCTGAATCCGGGAACCCGCATCGTTGATGTGGGCACAGGCGCAGGTTTCCCCGGCCTGCCGCTCAGGATCGTTTTCCCGGATCTTCACCTCACACTCGTCGAGGCGACGGGGAAGAAGGTCGCCTTCCTGAAGCACGTCATCGCTGCGCTCGGCCTTCATGAAGGCGTCGAGGCAGTCCACGCCCGCGCCGAGGAAGCCGGTCACATGCCCGCGCTGCGCGAGACGTTCGATGTCGTCCTGGCGCGCGCCGTCGCCCGGATGCCCGTTCTGATGGAATATCTGCTGCCGCTGGCGAAGATCGGCGGCGTCTGCGTTGCGCTCAAGGGCAGCACCGCGCGCGAGGAAACGGCGGATGCTGCGCGCGCGCTTCAGCTTCTCGGTGGACGCCTGCGCAGTATTGAGAGCGTTCAGCTTCCCGGCGTGAGCGAACCTCACTATCTTGTGCTGGTCGAAAAAGTGGCGCATACGCCGCCCTCCTATCCGCGAAAGCCGGGTCTTCCCACCCAGAAACCCCTGTAACCTGACACACATTCCGGAGATTCCGCATGAAAGCCGATCTTGACCGTCTGATGGAAGCCCGCAAACTCGATGCCTTCGTGGTGATCTGCGGCGAGCAGTACTGCGCCGAGCGCGATTACATGACTAACGGAGTGGCGATCACCGGCGGGTATGTCATGAAGAAGTGCGGCGCGCCGCCCGTGATCTTCTGCAACCCGATGGAGATCGCCGAAGCGCAGAAGAGCGGGCTGGAATGCCTGACCTACGATCAGCTTGGCTGGAGCGCGCTGATCGAGGAATTTGAAGGCGACCGCACCAAAGCTACCATCGTCCTGTTCGGGCGCTGCCTGGAACATCTCGGCATTCGCTCTGGGCGCGTCGGGCTGTATGGCGAGGTTCCCGCCAATATGATCATCGAGCTGGTGCGGCTGCTTTCAGAGGCCTATCCCCGGATCACGTTTGCGGGCGAGATGGGCATGACGCTCTTTGACGAAGCCTATGTCACCAAGGATGCGGATGAACTGGCGCGGCTGCGTTCGGTGGCGGCGCGGACGAGCCGCGTGCTTCAGCAGACGTGGGATTTTATCGCCAGCCACCGCGCCGACGGCAATACCGTGGTGAACGAGGCGGGCATCCCCCTGACGATCGGCGCTGTCAAGCAGTTTGTGCGCCGCGCCCTGCTCGATCTTGAGCTTGAAGATACGCATATGATCTTTGCGCAGGGGCGTGACGGCGGCTTCCCCCACAGCCGCGGCGAAGATGACGACGTGCTCAGAACAGGGCAGGCGATCGTGTTCGATCTCTTCCCGCGTGAGCTGGGTGGCGGATATTTTCATGACTGCACGCGCACCTGGTCGATCGGGTTTGCCACTGATGAGGTTGAAAGTGCCTATCGGCAGGTGATGGATGCTTTTGAAGTGGCGATCGACAGCTTCAGACCCGGTATGCCCGCCAAAGCCATGCAGGAGCAGGTGCAGGCTTATTTTGAAGCTGCCGGTCACCCGACGACGCGCAGCCAGCCCGGAACCACCGTCGGCTATGTTCACAGTCTGGGGCATGGCATCGGGCTGAATATTCACGAGCGCCCGTCGCTCAGCCATCTCTCGAAGGATACGCTTCAGCCCGGCAATCTGCTGACGATTGAGCCGGGGCTGTATTACCCTGAAAAAGGGTTTGGCGTTCGCATTGAGGATTCGGTTTATGTGCGTGAGGATGGTCAGCTTGAGACGCTGACGGATTTTCATAAGGAACTGGTGCTGCCGCTGCGGGGCGCTGCCCGCTGACAGCGGTCTTTTTCATCAGGTATCCTGAAACAGGTTAAGATTTATTTATTGAACAGGTTGTAGGAAAACAGGGAACGGATACCCGAAGATGCCTCTTGCCGATCCTGCCATTATCGGCGATGAAGCCCGCCTGAAGCGGCTGCACCAGCTTGCGCTGATGGACAGCGCGGCTGATCCGGCATTCGACCGCCTGACCCGGCTTGCCAGCAAGATCATCGGTGCGCCGATCTCGCTGGTTTCGCTGGTCGATGTCAATCGACAGTTCTTCAAAAGCGAGTTCGGGCTGGGCGAACCGCTCCGCAGTCAGCGCGGCACGACGATCGAATATTCATACTGTCAGCACGTTGTCGCCAGCCATTCGCCGCTGATCGTCAGTGACGCGCGGCTGGATCCACGCTTGTACGATAACCCCGCGATTGCCGAATTGAACGCAATTGCCTATGCAGGGATGCCGCTGATGACGAGCGATGGGCAGGTGCTGGGGTCATTCTGTGTGGTGGATAATGTCCCGCGCGAGTGGACGCCGGAACAGATTGAAATCCTGCGTGAGCTGTCACTCGCCGCAATGACGGAAATCGAACTGCGAGAGCAGCTTCTCGAACGGCAGCTCATCGAGCAGGAACTCCGCGACAACCGCCAGCAGTTGATCGAGAGCCAGCGTTTCGTCGAGCGGCTCATCCATACCCTGCCGGATGTGGTCTATCTGTTCGATCTGGATCTGGCGCAGATCGTTTACGTCAACACCGAGATCGCCCAGGTGCTGGGTTATTCGCAGGATGAATACCAGACGTTCTCCGGCGAAAAGCTCTACAGCCTGGTGCATCGGGATGATCAGCCCGCGCTCAGACAGGCGATCCACCAGCGCGCCGGGCTGAAAGATGGCGAATTTATCGAGCTGGATTACCGCATCCGCACCGCCGGCGGCAGCTATCTGTGGGTTCATGCCCGCGAAGCCGTCTTTCTGCGCGACGAGCAGGGGGGCGTGCGCCAGGTTGTCGGCGTGGTGCAGGACATCAGCAGGCGCAAGCAGGATGAAGCGATGCTGCGGGGCTATGTCAACAGCCTGGAAGCGCTGCGTCATGTGGATGTTGAACTGGGCGAGACGCTCGATCTGAACAGCGTGGTTGAGGTGGCGATGGATGCCGCCCTGCGCATTTCCGCCGCCGATGATGCCTTCATCGCGCTCGCGCATGAAGACAGTTTTGAGGTGCTGGCAGGGGTTGGCGGCTATAAGGTCGGGATGCGCTTCGAGCGCGGGCAGGGGATCGTCGAGCGTGTTCTGCGCAGCCACACTGCCGAGATCGTCGATGATGTCACGGATGATCCCGATTATGTGCCAGTGATCCAGAACACCATTTCGCAGATGTGCATCCCGCTCACCCACCGTGATCGGATGATCGGCGTGATCGGGCTGGAGTCACGCACGCGCGGGCGCTTTACCCATGAGGCGCTGCAATTCCTGACGCTGGTGGCAGGGCGCATCACCATCGCCATTGATAACGCGCAGCTCTATGCGCGTTCGCAGGAGCAGCTTCTCAGCCTGGCAGAACTGTATCAGCGCGTTAGCGATCTTGAGCAGATGAAAACGGATATGATCCGCATCGCCGCGCATGACCTGCGCAATCCGTTGGGGGTCGTCCTCGGCTACAGCGAACTGCTGATGGAGGCGGATCCGATTGAGGATCCGCCCGCGAAGGATTTTATTCGCAACATTCACAACGGCGGTCAGAAGATGAAGAAGATCATCGACGACATCCTGGCGCTCCAGCGCAGCGAGGTCGCCGCCGCCAATGCAACGCATGAGAAGTTGGACCTGAATGCGCTGGTGCAGGCGGCTTTCGCCGATCAGGAAGCCGCCGCGCAGACCAAGCGCCTGCGCTATACGCTGGAATCGTCAGACTCGCCGCTGCCGCTGACCGGCGATCCGGGTCAGCTTCACGAGGCGATCGTCAATCTGATCAACAATGCCATCAAGTACACGCCGGAAGGCGGCGAAGTTTCGGTGCGCGTCTATGGCGAGGGCAAATCGGCTGTCTTTGAGGTGCGCGATACCGGCTATGGCATCCCCGAAGAAGCTCAGGCGCGGCTCTTTCAGCCGTTTTACCGCGTGCCAAGCGAGCAGACTGCCCGCATCGATGGCACAGGTCTGGGCCTACATCTCGTCCGCAACATCGTCAGCCGTCATTTTGGACGGATGCGCTTTTCCAGCAAGGTCGGCGAGGGCAGCCTGTTCGGCTTTGAGATTCCGCTGATGCGCTGAGCGTTCCCGGCTCAGGAATTCAGGTAATCATCGTAGAGCGGCGGCTTGGGGCGATTTTCGCGGTCAACCAGCCCATATCCGTTGTGCATGGTGTCTGCCCAGGCATACCACGCCGCGCACACGATCTTGCGCCGCAGCACATTCTTGGCATACGAGAGAAATTCACGGGCATAGCGGGCGATGGCTTCCGGCGCGTCGTCCGGCTTGTCCAGCACGCCCCACTCGGTGATCCAGACGGGCAGCCCCGGCATGATCGCCTCATACGTGTTGACATCGTCCGCCAGCGAGCCGAAGCTGGTATAGCGCGGGCTGCTGGTCGGCGCGCCGCGTCCGTAGCTGTGAATGCCGATGCCGTCCGGGCGGGCGTCGCCGGGCAGTGCGCTGATGACGGCACGGGCATAGGCAGCGCCGTTGGAAGGACCGCCGATATGCCCGCCGGTGATCACTTTGGCGGTCGGATCCACACTGCGGATGGCGCGGGTCGTCTCGGTCAGCAGGCGGGCGTAATCTTCCGGCATCATCGGCACGGCCGCATGACCTGTGCCTGGGGGTGTATCCTGCTCATTCCAGATCTGGTAGGCGTGTACCCAGTCTTTGCCTGCATAGCGCTGCGCGATCTGCCGCGCCCAGTTCGCAAACTGCGGGATGAATTCGTTCCAGCGCCCGCGCTCGCTGGCATACATGCGTTCCCAGTGATAACCCATGCCTTCGCCAAACGTCTGGTGCGTCAGGATGATGATCTGCTTGAATCCGGCTTCTGCATACTGGCGGATGAAAGGTTCGTGATAGGTGTGCGCCGCCTGAAGCGTGGGAAATCCCTGCGATGGCGTCGCCTTGTACGGGAAGCGCAGCCAGCCCAGACCCGTCAGCCGGTTGGGCGCGGGCTTGCCGAGTGGATGGCTCAGGTCGAGATTCATCGCGGTCATGTTGGTTCCGGTCAGATTTTCGCGCGTGATGGCGCTCATCATCCACGCGGCGACGAAGCCGGTGATGTTCAGCGGCGAGCGGATCTTGACCCACGCTTCTGCTTCACCGAGTTTTTCCAGCGTGCGCCCGTGCATTTCGAGCGTTTCGAGCACGTCCCCTACATAGACCTGTCCCAGCCCGCGATACTGCGTGCCCGGTTTCTCGCGGATGCGCACGCCGTCGGCGGTCGGGCGCAGGCGAATGTCGCTCCAGTAGATCAGCGGCGACGGATCGACCACATCATTGACCAGATAGCCCGGAAGCCCTTTGCCGAGATGCTGGACGATGATCTTGCTGGTTGGTCCGGCGGCTTCCCCGATCTTGTCGCCCACCTTGAGCGGCTGATCGAGCGACACACTCAGATTTTTCAGGTTGGTGTAGATCACATTGTACGAGACGAGTGTCCCCGGTGTGACCTGAAAACCGACGCCGGTGATGACGTATTTTCCCCAGCCCGCCGCCGGGTTATCGCCGATGAAAAGCACCTGCCCGGCGATCGCTGCGCGGATGGCCGCGCCCGCCGGGGCGTTGATATCGATCCCTTCGTTGCGCCGCCCGTCTGGCAGGACGGTGTTGAATGTCCGCACGATTTTGGCAGGACGCCCGTCGCAGGGATAGATGATGGTGAAGCGATCGTTCAGATGCCCGTCACGCAGGTATTCGCCGTAGCGATCACTGCGGACGATGCGTTCGTTGAGCAGCGCCGCCAGTTGATCTGGCGTATTCACGTTCAGCACATCCACGCGGACGACGTTCGGGTAGGCGCGGCGTATCTGTGTCAGCGGGTCATTGTTGAACCACAGATTGGGCGCGAGCGGCGCGCTGACATCTCTGAAGCGATTGAGATCGTTGCCCCCCAGCGAACGCACAATCGTGACGCGCTCGAACTTGCGCGTATAGGCTTCCACAGCACGATACCATGCCGTGAAATTCAGATTGGGCAGCACGAGAGCATGAGAGATCGTCGTCATTCGCGTTACCTCTGCAACGGGTCAAGACTGACCCTGAAGACCTGTCTGTAAGATGCAGCACAGCCGCTGTTCGGTGATGCGTTTGACCTAGTGTAGCGCAACATGCGTGCGCGTGCTTCTAGCGCTATAATTCGCCCTATGACAGACGAACTCATCGGCAAGCAGTTTGGCGGCTACGAGATCATCGAAGTGCTGGGGCGCGGCGGGATGGCAACCGTCTATAAAGCGCACCAGCATTCCATGAATCGGATTGTTGCGCTCAAGGTGCTGCCCCGCCAATTCCTCAATGATGATACCTACATGCAGCGGTTTGAGCGCGAGGTGCAGATCGTCTCTCAGCTTGAGCATCGCAGCATCGTGCCGGTGCATGATTACGGGGAACAGGACGGGCAGCCCTATATCGTCATGCGCTACATGGCGGGCGGCTCCGTCGATGCGCTGATCAAACGCGGCGCGCTGCCGATGGAGCAGATCCTCGAAATCCTCGATCAGATCGCCCCCGCGCTCAATTACGCGCACAGCAAGAATGTGCTCCACCGCGACCTCAAGCCCTCCAACGTGCTGATGGACGAGACCGGCGGCGCTTACCTGACCGATTTCGGCATCGCCCGCATTCTGGGCGAAGCGGCTGCCGGAACGATCACCACGCAGGGGGTGGTCGGCACGCCGGCCTACATGAGTCCTGAGCAGGCACAGGGCAAACCGCTCGACGGGCGCAGCGATCTGTACTCGCTCGGCGTCATGCTGTTTGAAATGGCGACCGGGCGTCAGCCTTTTGAGGGGGATACACCGTATAGTATCGCTGTGCAGCAGGTGACCGCGCCGCCGCCGATGCCGCGGTCGATCAACGCCAATCTGTCCGTGCCGGTGGAAACGGTCATCCTGACCGCGATGAACAAGGATCGCGAGAAGCGCTATCCGGATGCCGTGGCGCTGGTCGAAGCGGTGCGGCGCGCCGTCAATCCGCCTGTGCAGGGTTTGCATGACACCCAGCCGGGCATGGCGCGTCCTGATTTCATCCCTCCGCCAGAGCCTGCGCCTGAACCGCAGATCCCTGCGCCGCCTTCAACCGGCTTCGTCCCGATCCCGCCTGCGCCTGCGGTGCAGCCTGCCCCTGATTACACCGGCAGTCGTTCTGCTGTGCTTCCGCGGGTGGGCAGCGGGCGCGTCAGCAAAGTCAGCCGTGCGGGCTGGCTGACCAGTGCGCTGATCGGCAGCGGAATCGGCTGCGCAGTGCTGATCCTGCTCGTTCTCGTCGGCGTGCTGATCGTTTCTCAGCTCGCGCAGCAGGATCGTGAGGTTGTGCAAACGGCGACAGCGGGGGCTGCCACCAATCAGCCTGCCACGCTTACCGCCGCCGCCACACTCGATCCGCTGCTGGGGCTGGTCCCCACGCTGGACGGATTGAGCGCTATCAGCACATCCACCCCGGAGCGCGTGATTTCCACCCGCGGCGCGACTTTCACTGATGTTGGCGTTCGTGAACCGACGCCCGCGCCACAGACCGGCATTGCTCGCGGCATTATCGTTTATGCCGCAGAGCGTGACGGCAATACCGATCTCTTTCTGCGCAATCTCGACACACAGGAAGAAGTTCGCCTGACGACCAGCCCGGCGGTTGATACGCAGCCCGCCATTTCTCCGGATGGTCAGTGGATCGCGTTTGCCAGCGATCGCGATGGCGATTTCGATATCTATGTCATCAGCATCGACGGGGCAGTGCTGCGCCGCATCACCGATAACGGCGTCACTGACCGCGCGCCCACCTGGTCGATGGATGGCGAGTGGATCGCCTTCTCCAGCGATGTGCGCGGCGACGGCAACCATGATCTCTATCGTGCCCGTGCGGACGGCTCCGAGCTGATGCTGCTGCACAGCAGCCCGCAGCGCAGCACCGACCCGAATTTCACCCGCGACGATCGTTTCCTGCTGTTCACCAGCGGCGAACAGGGTGAGCCGGCCACCTGGGAGATCCGCCGCCTCGACATGCTGACCGGCGCGGTCGTCACACTGACCAATAACCGCGTCCGCGACTGGTCGCCCGTCTTCACGGATGATGGCGGCGTCCTGTATCTGACTGAAGGCGTTGGCTACGCTTCCATCGCCCAGATCACTTCGGCAGGGGCCATCCGTCCGATTTTTGACGGCGCGGGCTATGAGTCCGGCGCGATCGCCAGCCCGGACGGGCAGTACGTGGTCTTCGCGTCGGATATCAGCGGACGCGATGAACTGTATCTGCTCTCTCTCAACACCCCTGAAGGCACACCGGTTCCCCTGACCACGCAGGGGGGATTGTTCCCCTCATGGTGGAGCGCAGACTGATGCGCCCGCTGGATGACCCTGCACATCGCGCACCACGCTACAGCCGTCATCCTGCCGGCGAGACGCGCTCGGCACAGATCGCCGGGCTGCTGCGCGCTGCCATCATCAGCGGGACTTATCATGCGGGCGAGCGTCTGGTCGAGCTGACGCTGGCGCATCAGTTCGATGTCAGCCAGAACACGATTCGCGACTCGCTGCGCATTCTCGAACAGGAAGGCTGGGTCGTCAAGAAGGCGCGGCGCGGTGTCTATCTGCGGACTTTTTCGGTTGATGAAGTGGAAGAACTTTTCGCCCTGCTGATCGCGGTGGAGACGCTGGCGCTTCGGCGGGCGCTGACTGCTGTGCGCGGGCGTCTGCCTGTTCGCCTCACGGAGGGCGTGGCCGCGGCGCGCCGTGCGGTTTACAGCGGTGATCTGTCCGGCTGTATGCAGCGTCTGTTCGACCTGCATGAGCAGTTGGCGCTGGCGTTCAATCACCAACTGACAGCCCAGGTGCTGAAAACGCTCTATAATCAGGTACGACTGCTGGAAGCGATTCATCAGGCGCGCGCGCCACGCATGCTGGCGGAGATCGAGGCGCAGATCGCGCTGCACCAGCGGATAGCGAAAGCAGTCGAGGCGGGCGATTTATCTGCCGCCGAGGGGGCTGTGATCACCTTTTTATCCGAATACAGCACCCGCACCATTGAGGTTCTGAGGCTGCTGCGATGACTGACTACGATCCGATCGACGCGCCGGAAGCATCATCCCTGCCCGCCAATCCCTACCATGCCGACTATGGGGACGACGACGGCTTGATCACCGCGCCTTTTGCCGGGCGGAAAGCCGCGCTCGGACGGTTGTATCAGCAGCTTACCGACCCGTCTCACAGCGGCGCACTAGTCTACATCGGACGGCGGCACGGGGGGAAAACGGCGCTGCTGAGGGCATTCGACAGCGCTTTTTCGTCAGGTTACGCGGGCGCTTATCTTTCGCTGCGCAGCACGCCGCCCGAAAACGAGACCGCGCTGATGCTGGCGCTGGCGCAGAGCGCGACCGCCGCGCTGATCCAGGCAGGAGCCGGGCTGGCGCGGCTGCAGGACATGGAACCGCCCGGCGAGTTCCCGCGTGAATGGTTCACGCAGTCCTTTCTGCCGAATGCCATTGCGTCGCTGCGTCAGGGCAGGCGGCTGGTCTTTCTGATCGATGACGCGGAACGACTGTTGATCGCCATGCGCGCGGGCAGCCTGCGTGACGATATCTTCACGTTTCTGCGCGATCTGATGACGCAGTTTCCCGGTCTGGCGATCGTCATGACCATCAATGCTGAGTATGAGGATGAGCTGTCGGCGTTCAGCCCACTGGTGCAGCCCATCAACACCGTGCGCCTGGGGGTGCTGGAGGCAGATGAAACGCGCTGGCTGCTTCAGGAACCGGCGCGCGGCTGGTTCACCGTCCCGGATGACTGCGCTGACAGTGTGCACCGGGCGACGGGCGGCCAGCCGGGGCTGGCGCAGCACTTCGGCTACCAGATCTTTCGGCGCTGGCTGTCTACGCCGGATGTCAACGTCATCACGCTCGATGATGTGCGCGCGCTGACTCCCAAAGTGTATCAGTATGCTGAGCCGGATTTCCGGTATCTGTGGACGCGGCTGAGCGCCGGCGAACGCGCCGTACTCTCCGCCATCAGCCAGTTGAATTACGACGATCCCCTGCGCGCGCCGGATGCCGCCGCGATCGAAGCATGGCTCGTCGAGACGGATTTCCCGCTCGATGCCATGGCGATCGGCGCTATCCTGCGCGGGCTGGAGTACAAGGAAACGATCGTGCATGCCGGCGGCGGGGTACGCCCTTCGGCAGGGCTGTGGGCGACATGGTTGCTGGAAAACGGCCAGTTCGACTCGCGCAGTGCGTCGCTGGCGCAGCTTCCTGAACTGCCGCCTGTCCGCACCGAGCTGCTGGTGAAGGATACAGCCGCCGCTCAGCCGCAGGTTCCGGTGCGCGGGCTGCTGATCGTCGGCACGATCCTCGGCGTGATCGTGGCGATCATCGTGCTGCTGGCGCTCAACAGCAGCGGCGGGCTGGTGGTCGGCGTTCCTCAGCCGACGGTGACGCTCAACGTCACGCCGTAACCGCTCTACGTATCGCCATCCATCAGGCTTGCCCATGCGCGCAGAGCGCGAAGCTGGGGCGTCTTTTTCATCTGGTGTCCCTGCATCCGGTTGAGCACATCGTCAAGGATCTCGACCGCATCGACGACATATGCGCCTTTGTTGAGCATGACACATTCGGCGCGGGCAGCCATGGCGGCATCGGTCATCTCCGAGCGGGACGGCATTCCCTTTTTGACGAATTTCTCCAGCACCTGCGTCGCCCAGATCACCGGTACATGCGCCGCCTCGCACAGCCACAGCAGTTGTTCCTGCACTTCTGCCAGCCGCGCAAAGCCGATCTCGACGGCGAGATCGCCGCGAGCGATCATCACGCCGAACGGCTGTTTGCCCGCCGCCGCCACGATCATCTGCGGCAGGTTGCGGATCGAACGCGGCGTCTCGATCTTGGCGATGATGGCGATTTTGTGCGGTTCTTCCAGCCGGATGCTCAGCTCATGCTGAAGCCGCTCGATGTCTTCGGCTTCCTGCACGAATGAATAGCCGATGCTGTCCGCCTGGTAGGCGATGAAATCGAGCGCGTCGATGTCATCGTCCGTCAGCGGGTTGAGACGCAGATCGGTGTCGGGGAAATTCAGTCCCTTTTCCGGCTTGAGCTTGTAGCCGCCCTCGCCGGTGTGGATCACGCGCAGGATCGCGCCTTCCGGGACGAGCGCCTCGATCTCGGTCCCAACTTCGCCGTCGTCGATCCAGACGCGATGCCCCAGTTTGAGCTGATCAAAGACTTCGGGCAGCGCGCACTGAATCTGGAAAGGGAACTGATCGTCCTTGACGGGCACGCCTTTGGTCATCAGCACATGCGCGCCGATGTGCAGCGGTGTTTTCTTGGGGGAGAGCACGACGGCGGTGCGCGCTTTCGGCCCGCCCAGATCCATATGTACCTTGACCGGCTTGCCGAGTTCTCCCTGGGCGCGGCGGATGTTCTGGATCATGCGCTGCCATGCATCGGCATCATCATGGGCACAGTTGATGCGGGCGATGTTCATCCCTTTGGCAACGAGATCGCGCACCAGCCCGTAATCGTCAGCGGCTTCGCTGGGGAAGGTGACCATGATGCGCGTTCGGCGTGTGGAGCCTTCCGGCATGGGGCCGAACACGGCGTCGGTATGACGGCGCAGCATCCGCTCGCCACGGAAGAAGGCGCTCAGCTTCGGTCTCGGCTGCGCAGCCTCCCGATCCACCAGCACCGAAAGTGTTGCGATCACGGCGTCGAGCGTCGGCATGACGCGGGACTCGCTGCGCCCCAGCGATGACAGCCCATAGGGGCGCAGCGCCGTCTGGAGCGGGCGCAGATCGCGCTCACGGAAGACCAGATACTGCGCCAGGTTGAGCGCGCTGATGGTGAAGCTGCGTTCCTCGATGTAGGGACGCCAGCGCGCGTACAGTTCATCCCCTTCTTCCTTGACGCGGCGGCGCAGTTCGGTCAGGGCGGTCAGCAGTTGTTCCGGCGTCTGATACAGGGCGGTCGCAGGGCTTGGCTGGAGCATGAAAGTCCTTCTGGTCATTCAGGTTGGCAGTCATGATTTTATGAGATGGGCAGGGCAGAGTCAAAACAGGGGGAAGCCCGGCATACCGAACTTCCCCCTGTGATCGATTGTCGTGCGCGCTTGACGTACCGGCTTAGTCGTCCCCGGCATCCTCGTCCTTGATCACGACGGTTCCGGCGAGCTTGTCATGCCAGCCCTGGCTTTTGCTGTCGAAGGCAGCCCAGATCCAGCCAAGACCCATCACAAAGCTGTTAAGGTGATAGCCGAGATAGCGCAGGATGGCATCGGCTGCGCTGATCGGCTCGCCGTTCAGCTTGACGACGCGCAGATGCATGATCGCCTTGCCGATCGTTTGCCCTTTGTTCTGCGTCAGGAAGAACCACTGGTAAGCCACACCGATCAGCATGCCGAGCAGGAAGCCGCTTTCCCTGCCGCCGATCGCGCCAATGCCGCCGATCGCGCTGACGATGATCGTGTCGATGATCAGCGCCGCAAAGCGATCGCCGATATCTGCCAGCCGGTATTCACCAGCCGCCTGCATGGTCCGCTTCGGCTTCTCGAAGTCGTTTTTGGCTTTCTCTTCAAATTGCAGATCCGTGTAATGATTGGTCGCCATGATGCTGTGCTTTTTCCCCCGAACAGATGGAATTGTGCATGTTATGACTCTGTATACGGGGGATCAGCCCGGAAAGTTGCAAGCTTCATCGCTGGGCCTGCAAAAATGGGGGGAAATGCAAAGAGGGACAGCCGAAGCCATCCCTCTTGCCTGCTGCCTGATGTGCAGATGCTGCGTCAGTTGTTGCGCGTCAGCGTTGCCGTGATCACCCACTGAACGTAGGTGTTCGTGCCGCCTGTGGCAGTGATGCGAACCGCACCTGTATCCGACTGGGCATTGACGCTGTTGCGTGTGTACGTGCCGCCGCAGGGACGGTCGTTGCCATCGACGCGGAAGTTGATGAACTGCGTGCCCGTGCCGAAGCAGCTAAAGCTGAAGGTGAGCGTCGCAATACCGCCGGGAAGCGCCGAGTTCGGGTTCAGACCTGATGTGTCATAACTGACGACATCTTCCACGTCACCGCCTGGGAACGAGACGTAATCGGTAATACTGACCGTGCTGTCCAGCGGGACGACGAGGACATAATTGCTGTCTGGCGGCGCTGTCGGGACGGGCACGGTGGGGGTGTCGGTTGGGATCAGCGGCGTCGTCGGCGTATACGTCGGCGTAGGTCCGGGCTGGGTTGGCGTGTAGGTCGCCGTGGGGCCGAGCGGCTGTTCCGTCACCGCCGGACCGGGAACCGTCGGCTGTGGCTGCGGCTGGGCGGGGCCGGCAGGCGACTGTACCAGCGGCAGGCTGCCGCAGGGGCCGGAGAGCGAGACGACGGACTGCGAAACAAAGCCCGTGCCAAACTGTACGGACTGCGAAACAAAGCCCGTGCCAAACTGTGACTGCACTTGCAGCCAGCCGTTGCTGGTGATGCCGGTCACCGGGACGCCAGCGCCGGGCTGAAGCTGGCCGAGAACGCCGAATTCAGTGCCCGCGCCGCTGCGGATATTGACCGCGCCGCCGCTGAACGCCGTGCAGACGGTCGGCGATGTCTGTCCCACGGGCGGGCTGACCTGCTGAGTGGCCGCCGGGGGCTGAACCGGCTGCTGAGGCTGCTGCTGTGGAGCTGGCGCACTGCCGCCGCAGCCTGTGCCGAAGCTGACATTGACAGTGCCGAAGGCATCGGCGTTCAGCCCGGTAACGACCAGCGTATATTCATTGGCGCTCGGCGGCAGCACAAAGCAGGCCTGAGTCAGCGCGCGGGCAGTGCCGGCGATCTGCCCCTGTATATTGAAGACCGCCGCGTTGTAAAGCGTGCCTTCGTTGGAAGTCAGTGTGACCGCCAGCGGGCTTCCCTGTGTGCCGCTGAACGTCGAAATGCTTCCCTGACCGCCGAAGAATGAGACGGACTGTGGGCTGCCGGTGAACAGGACGCCGGCATTCGCAGTCGGGACCAGGTTGAGCGTGATGATGAAATCGCCCGCATTCCCGCCAACAAGGACGCTGTATGTGCCCGTGGCGGGCAGCAGCGCGTTGATCTGTGCGTCAGCGCCGATACCGGGATCAGGCTGGCTGGTTCCAACCCCCTGCTGCGACGGACTTTGAAGCGATGCTGACAGATTCATGCCGGGCTGCAAGCCGATCAGGCTGATCTGTGCCAGATCGCCCTCAGAAGCCTGAAAAGTGAACAACCCGATCGGAGACTGGGGGCTGAGCGATCCGAACTGACCGCTGCCAGAAGTCAGCACTCCGATCGCCTGGGCAGATACACCAGACACCATAACCGCCAGACATAATGCTGTAATGACGACTTTCAACAGTCTGAACATGGTTTCTCCTCACTGCTTCTGAACGAACTTTTGTCACCAGGCAGGGCTGCCCGGTTTCAACACACGTAATATACGTAATGCTGAGTGATCTGAATCTGTATTTTATGTGAATACAAAATGCGCACAAATACAATTTCCCGATAACGCAGGCTGAAATCTCCTTTCAGATCACTGCGTAGGGAGAGCGTAGGATTGTCGTAGTCTGAGCATGCATGACGCCTTACCAGCAAGGCGATAAGGCGTCATGCTTTTCATAAACGTCTGTTCAGCGCATGTTCGCTGCGCTGCCCTTGCCGCGATTTGAAAGCGTCGCCGAGGGCAAGGGAGTAGGCGTGGGCGGCGCAGCCGTGGGCGGTTCCAGCGTGGGTGGTTCGGGGGTCGGGGCTTCGCTGGTTGCCTCTGGCTCAGGTGTTGCGCTGGCGGCCTCGGTCGGCAGGGCCGTATCCGTTGCAGTCGGGTGCGGCAGGGTGAATGTGGCTGTCTGGGTGAGTGTGGGGGTTGGAAGCGGGGCGTTCAGCAGCGAAGCCTGGCTGAAGATATCGCCGCTGAAAACCACACCGCCCTGGTTAATCGGCGCGGGGCTGAAGGCGATCCAGTCGATGCGCGCGCGCGAATTGTTGCCGATCACGCAGCCCGGATCGAGCCGGATGCGGAAGATCGCGCCGTTGTAATCCACGTTGTTTGCCAGGTGGATCGAATACTGCCGCGTTTGCCCGTCGGCGATCGGCGTGAAATCGACGCGCCGTGACTCGGCGAAGTCGAAATCGCCCTGCCGGATGAAGTAGATCTGCCCGCAGTTGTCTATTTTGGAGGCCATCTGGATATTCAGATATGGATAGCTGCCTGCCGGGATATTCGCCAGCACCGGGCTGGTGAAGTAGGGATCTGCCGCGATGATGGTGAACAGCGGGTTGCCCGCGTCAAACATCAGCAGGTTCATGGCGCTGTTTGGCGTCCAGCCGAGCAGGCTGCCATTGAAGTCCCAGGCCGTCACCAGCGGAATGATTGGCGTTTCGGTGGGTGTGGGGGTGGGACCCGGTGACGGCGTGTCTGACGGGATGGGGGTATCGGTCAGCGTGCCGGTATAGGTCGCGGTCGGCGTAAGCGTTTCTGATGGGGTCAGGGAAGGCGTGAAGGTGTTCGACGGTGTGCGCGTCGGCGTTGGTGTCAGCGTCTGCGGCGTGCCGCCGACCAGCCCGGCATCAATGTTGGCGATCGAGATGACATTGCTGGCAATCGTGAACGCGGGTGTATACCCGGCCAGCAGACCGGAGTTATAGACATCGCTGTCCTGCGAATCGCTGCCTCCCTGATCTCTCAGGGTGAAGCTGGCTCCCGGCGGTGCGCTCACGCCGACTCTGTAGGTTCCGGGGAACGGCGCGATCAGGTTGGCAATCCCGCTGTTGCTGGTCACTTTCGTGTCGTAGATCGACAGGATATTGCTGCCCGTCAGCCGGACGGTGACGCCCGGAAAGTCCGGCTCACCCCCATCCTGGATGCCGTTGCCGTTGAGGTCCTGCCAGACGCGGACGATGAGATTGATCGGCGTCGGCGTGCGGGTGGGTGTGGGCGTGCGGTACTTGATGATGCCCGCGTCGATCGTTGTGATCGAGATCAGGTTGCTGGCGAAGGTATAGATATCAGTGAAGCCAAAATTCGTGCCGGAAGGGTTGATGTCGCTGTCGGCAAGATCGCCTGCTGCTGCGTTGTCCTTGGGAGAAAACTGATCGTTGATCTCTGACAGCACCACACGAACGCGGTAATCGCCCGGTCCCGGCGTCTGGATGGTGACGGATCCGCTGCCATTCGTAACCCCCTGATCGATCAGGTTGGTCTTGGTGGCGTTCCACACCTGCACAGTCATACCGGGCAGCCCCGGTTCACCGGGGTCCTGCCGCCCGTCCTGATCGATGTCATCCCAGACGAAGGTTGTGATGCTGATAGGGGTAGGCGTTCGGGTGGGTGTCGGCGTGCGATACTTGATGATGCCCGCGTCGATCGTTGTGATCGAGATAACGTTTGATGCGATCGTAATGATGTCGGTGAAACCGAAATGGATACCGGTCGGATTGATGTCGCTGTCATCGAGATCGCCTGCCGACGGATTATCCTTTGGCGAAAACTGATCATTGATCTCCGGCAGCACGACGCGAACGCGGTAGTACGCTGTTACGGACGAACCCGGCGCTATCACCGTTGCAAATCCGCTGGCGTTGGTGGTGCTGCTGCTGATCAGATTGGTTTTCGCCGTATTCCATAGCTGAACGGATACGCCGGACAAACCCGGTTCACCGGGGTCCTGCCGCCCGTCCTGATCGATGTCATCCCAGACGAAGGTGCCGCCCGTCCTGATCGATGTCATCCCAGACGAAGGTTGTGATGCTGACAGGGGTGGGTGTGCGGGTGGGCGTTGGCGACGGAAAATTCGGGATAATGATGACCTGCTGCGGCTCTGGCAGGGCTTCATCATTTAGCTGGGGAAGGCTGCTGTCGGCGCTGCCCGCAGCGGCGTCCTGTGGAATGGCGACAATCACACTGAGACCACACAAAAGCGCAAAAACGAGCCAGATGAGCAGGGGAGCGGTATGCAGGGCGCGACGCTTCATGATGAGGGCCTCAATGTAGACAGCGATCAAGTGCGATGTCTACTCATCATATGGGAAAGTAATTTTTGCGCAACTTATATCCGGCTGGCAGCAAAAAAAGACCTCCGGAAAACTATCCAGAGGTCTTTTACCTGCCTGCGCTTGTGTGAACTAAGACAACTCGCCGATGGAGACGCTGGAGAAGGTCAGCCCTTCGCCATCCAGGTTGACATCGACC
>SZPD01000474.1 GCA_030263515.1 Anaerolineae bacterium CFX9
TGTCGCGCATTCTTCAGGAACTCAACGAACGTTTTGGCGTGGAACTCACCGAAGCAGACCGGGTGACGATTGAGTACGTGCAAGAGCAAATTGCCCAGAGTGGCGCAGTGAGCGACAGCCTCAGAGTCAACCCCATTGACAAAGTGAGGCTGACGTTTGAGCATGTCGCGGGCGATGTCATTCAGGATGTCTACAAATCCAACTTCAATTTCTATCGTCTCGTGAGCGACAACGAGTCGTTTCGTGATGCGCTGTTTACCTGGCTTTTCGAGCGATATTTAGAAAGCAAGGCATCCTGATCTCACTCTATTTCATGATCATAGAACTTCGGCGGTTGAGCGCGATCCGGCAACAGGTCATCTTCGCTGATTTCCCGCCAATCCTGGATATGCGCGCCATGTAATCGTCCCCAGGTTTTGGCGGCGCGTTCGGTGCGTTCGGGTCCTACCTCTGCCAGCATCCGATTGAACTTTTCGGTAGCATCCCCCATGTAGGCACGCCCCTCTTCCCCCTGCATCCGCATCAGTTCGAGATGTTCAAAGCGCAGGGAACCATCCCCATTTTCATGATAGCGCACGACATCCAGGCTATAGGTATCAGGCGCAGTGTTCGTGACGTGGGGTGGATCCAAGACCGGGCCTGCGCGGAAGCAGTAGTTTTCACTGTGCCCACCCAGGTCGGGTAAAATCGTCGTCATCGCGTTTTCCTCCGTTTAGAAGATGAACGGTGAGTGGTGTTAGCCGTTTCCAGCGGACGGGTGTAGCGGCAGTCAGGATAGCCTGAGCAGCCGAGGAAGGTGCCGTTTTTGCCTGTGCGCTGCCCCAGTGGCTGACCACATTCGGGACAGACTTTGCCCGTCGCTGACGGCTGCTTTGGGGATGTTGTGGGAACTGCCTCAACCGTCTGAAGCTGCGGCTGAAGGGTCTGCCAGAAGCGGCGCACCACTTCCACCCAATCGGCGCTGCCAGCGGCGATGGTGTCCAAATCGCTTTCGAGCCGGGCCGTGAAATCATAGGCAAAAAGATCGGTGAACTGCGTGGTCAGAAACTCACAGATGACCGCGCCGCGCGCGGTCGGCAGCAGTTTACGGTCTTTGCCCACTTCGATATAGCCGCGTGCTTTGAGGGTGGCAAGGGTGCTGGCGTAGGTGGAAGGTCGCCCGATGCCCTGTGTTTCTAACGCCTGAATGAGCGACGCTTCGGTGTAGCGTCCCGGCGGACGGGTAAAACGCTCCACCGGACTCCAGCCCGTGAGCAGCAGCCCTTCGCCCTGTCGCAGTTCAGGCAGCAGCTTGATGTCAGGGTTGTCCTCTGAGTCAGCCTTTTCCTCCTCGTGGGCGTAGACGCGCAAAAACCCATCGAACAACGGTGTACGCCCTCTGGCACGGAACACGGCGGCATCATCGACGCTGACCATGACCGTCGTTTCGGCAAACCGCGCCGCGGTCATCTGACTGGAGACGAAGCGGCTCCAGATCAGAGCATACAGTGCATGGAGGTCATCGGATAATGCCCCTTTCACCCTATCCGGCACGCGCGTGACCTCAGTCGGGCGAATGGCTTCATGCGCCTCCTGCGCGGACTGCTTCGCTTTATAGCTGGGTGGCTTCGGCGGCAGATAAGCATCACCGTAGGCAGCGCGGATGAAGTCGGTGGCGGGGCGCTGCGCCTCCGGCGCGATCTGCACCGCATCGGTTCGCATGTAGGTGATGAGACCGAGATGACTGCCACTCAGGTCAACCCCCTCGTAAAGTTCCTGCGCCAGCCGCATCGTCTTTTCGGGAGAGAAGCCCAGCAGTGTGGATGCAGCCTGCTGTAAGGCGCTGGTGGTGAAGGGCGGCTGTGGGCGACGTTCTCGCTCCTGGTACGTGATGGACTGCACTGAAAAATGGGCAGCGCCCAACGCCGTCATGATCGCGCGGGTGGTCACTTCATCTTTGAGTGCAACCTCTGCGCCGCGCCAGCGGATCAGCCGCGCCGTGAACGTCCCGTCGCGCGCTTCAAAGTCCACATCCAGCGTCCAGTATGCCTCCGGCTGAAAGGCGGCAATTGCCTGCTCACGTTCGACCACCAGCCGCAGCCCAACCGTCTGCACCCGCCCGGCGGACAACGCCTCGCCCTCAAAGCGTCCCCACAGCAGCGGCGAAATTTCGTACCCGACCAGCCGATCCACGATGCGGCGCGCCTGCTGCGCGTTGACCAACGCCATGTCAAGGCGGCGCGGTGACTGAAGCGCCGTTTTGACCGCCGCCTCGGTGATGGTGTTAAAGGTCACACGGTACATGGGACAGCGCGGCTTGAGGACTTCGATCAGATGCCAGGCAATCGCCTCGCCCTCCCGATCCGGGTCGGTGGCGAGGTACAGCACAGCCGCCCCCTTCACCAGTCCCTTGAGCCGCCTGACGA
>SZPD01000475.1 GCA_030263515.1 Anaerolineae bacterium CFX9
TCTCCCTTCTGCCCGCCAGTCTATCATCCACGGCTAAAGTGGAATCTTCCCCCACACCCCGTTAGCGCGCTACACTTACGGGCATCATCCGGTGTCTGCATCGATTCTTCTGTGCCCGCCGCTCAAGGCTGCCGACACAACTGGAAGCAGGGATTCCCAGGTTATGAAGCTCACCATCTCACTCGCGCAGATGTACCCAAAGCTCGCCGATGTCGAACACAATCTGGCAGTGCATCTGAACCTGATCGAGCAGGCGATCGACGCCGGCGCTGATCTGGTCGTCTTTCCTGAACTGTCGCTGACTGGCTATCAGGTGCAGGATCTGGTTCCGGAAGTCGCCATCCGCGCCGAAGCCGATGATCCGATTTTCGCGCAGCTTCTCGAAGCCAGCAAACGCATCGATATCGTCGTCGGCTTCGTGCATCAGGATCAGCGGCAGCGCTTCCTGATCGCCAACGCCTATCTTTCCGGTGGCGAACGGCTGCACATTCATCACAAGGTCTACCTGTGTACCTACGGCATGTTCGACGAAAGCCGGTATTTCGATCAGGGAGAGCAGGTGCGCGCATTCGATACCCGCTTTGGCCGCGTCGGCATGCTGATCTGTGAGGATTTCTGGCACAGCTCACCGCCCTACCTGCTCTGGATGGACGGCGCAGACCTGCTGATCTTCAACAGCAGCAGCCCCAGCCGCGGGCTGAACAGCAGCGACCGGCTCTCTGGCACGCGCTGGGTCGAGCTGGTCAACCAGGCCTACGCCAGCATGTTCACGACCTACGTCGTCCACTGCAACCGTGTCGGCTATGAGGACGGCAAGAATTTCTGGGGCGGATCGTCGATCGCCGACCCGGACGGCAACCTGATCGTCAGCGGCCAGTACTTCGATGAAGCGCTGATCACCCATACGATCGATCTCAACCAGATTCACCGCACGCGGACGCGCCTGCCGCTGCTGCGCGACGAGCGCCCCGACCTGATGCAGCGCGAACTCAGCCGGATCCTCGCAAGGAGCGAACGATGAGCCTTCCTGCCCACAAAGCGGCGCAGATCAACGAGCGCCTTCAGATCAACCCGGCGATCGCGCGCAAAATGCTGGTCGGCTTCATCAAGGATCAGATCGAGAAGATCGGCATGAAGCGCGCGGTGATCGGACTGAGCGGCGGCATTGACTCGGCGCTCTCGGCGTATCTCTCGGCAGAGGCGCTCGGCGCGGAGAACGTGCTGGCTGTCCGCATGCCTTACAGGACTTCTTCCGCAGACAGCCTGACCGATGCGGACAGGATCATCGAGGTCCTCGGCCTGCCCAGCCTGACCGTGCCGATCACCGGCATGGCAGACGCACTTATCGACCAGTTCCCGCACATGAGCAACTTACGCAAGGGCAACATCATGGCGCGTCTGCGCATGACCATCCTCTACGATCAGTCGGTCGAATGGGGCGGGCTGGTGATGGGGACGAGCAACAAGACCGAACTGCTGCTCGGCTACTCGACCGTCTACGGCGACAGCGGCGTAGCGCTCCAGCCGATCGGCGACCTGTACAAGACGCAGGTGCGCCAGCTTTCCGAGGCGCTCGGCGTGCCTTCATCGGTCATCCAGAAGCCGCCTTCCGCCGATCTGTGGGAAGGTCAGACCGATGAAGGCGAACTCGGCTTCACCTATGCCGATGTTGATCAGATGCTCTACCTGCTGATCGACGAGCGCTATACCGTCGAGGAGCTGATCGAGGAGGGCTTCAGCGCGCAGTTCGTCCACAGCGTGTGGCGGCGCGTCAAAGCCAATCACTACAAGCGCACCATGCCGAATATCGCCAAAGTCAGCCACCGCACGATCGGTCACGATTTCCTGTTCCTGCGAGACTGGGTCGGCTGATCGATGGCGGCGGAGCATCCGCTGCTGGCGCGCCTGGGCGGCGGCGATCGGCGCTCGACAGGCGAAGCAAATGCGGTAGCGCAGATGCTGATCGACCAGCCGGAACTGGCAGGCGTTGTCTTTGAGGGGATGTTTCACAGCGATGCGCGGGTGCGGATGCGCGCTGCCGACGCGCTGGAAAAAGCCTCTGCCAGAAATCCGACGTTGATCGCGCCGTTCGCGTCACGGCTGATTCACCAGGCCGCAGCCAGTACGCAGCAAGAGGTGCAGTGGCACATCGCGCAGATGCTGGCGCGGCTTGACCTCACGCCGGAGGAACGCGACCCGGCGGTCAGCGTCCTGATGCGTTACCTCAGGGAAAGTGATTCGAATATCGTGATCGTCAGCGCGCTCTCGGCGCTGGCGGAGTTTGCGAAGGCTGATATTTCGCTGCGTGATACGGTCATCGTGCTGATCGAGCAGGCGATGGCGCGCGGCACACCGTCGATCATGTCTCGCGGAAAGAAACTGCTCAAACG
>SZPD01000045.1 GCA_030263515.1 Anaerolineae bacterium CFX9
CCCATATGCCATAATCTGGGTCTGTATTCACCCGAATGGAAATTCGTCCATGCTTCTGTTCGAAAACGGCATCATCCACACCATGAATCCTGCCCAGCCGAGCGCTGAATGCGTGCTCGTCGGGGATGACGGACGGATCGCCTTCGTCGGTCGGCGCGCGGATCTTAACCCGCCTCCCGGCGCGATGACGATCAACCTGAACGGCGGGACGCTGCTTCCAGGTTTCAACGATGCGCATGTTCATGTCTGGAAGCTCGGCCTGCTGCTGACGGTGCAGGTCGATGCGCGGGGCGACGCCGCGCCGGACATCCCGACGATCGCCGCGAAATTCCGCCAGCGCGCCGCCGAAACTCCGCCGGGCGTCTGGCTGAGCGGGCGCGGCTATAATGAGGCCGTGCTGCCGGAAAAACGGCATCCTTCTCGCCACGACCTGGATGCAGCCAGCACCGAACATCCGATCGCGCTCACACGCACCTGCGGTCACATGATCGTCGCCAACAGCCGCGCGCTTGAACTGGCGGGCATCACGCGGGACACCCCCGATCCACACGGCGGGCTGATCGAGCGCGATGAACACGGCGAGCCGACCGGACTGCTGATCGAAACTGCGCAGGGCTTGATCACACGAGTCATGACCGAGCCGGACGATGCGACGATGGCACGGGCGATCCGCGCCGCCATGAGCCATCAACTGGCGCTCGGCATCACCAGCGCCACCGATCCGCTGCTCACCCCGTCGCATCTGCGCGTCTATCATCAGCTTGAGGCTGAAGGACTGCTCAGCGTGCGCATCAACGGTCTGCCGATTCGGCGACCCGACGGCGGCACGGAAACGCTGCCCCTGCCGGAACGCTACGTGAGTAATACCCTGCGGATCGACTGCGTGAAATTTTTTGCTGACGGCGGTCTGAGCGGCGCGACCGCAGCCGTGAGCATCCCTTATCAGGTGACCGGGACAAAAGGCGTGCTGCGCTTTGAGGATGACGAGCTGATCGCGCTGATGCAGGAAGCGCACGACGCGGGCTTCCGTATCGCCACGCACGCCATCGGCGATACCGCCATTGAGCAGGTGATCAGCGCCTATGAAGCGATCCAGCGCGCCAACCCGCAGCCGCTCCGCCACCGCATCGAGCATCTCGGCCTGCCGACGGACGATCATCTGCGCCGCTGCAAAGCGCTCAGCGTGATCATCGCGCCGCAGACGGTCTTTCTGCACGCGCTCGGCGCGACGTATCGCCGCTATCTGCCGGATATCTTCTTCGACCGCGCCTACCCGGTGCGCGCTATGATCGATGCCGGGCTGACAGTTGCGCTGAGTTCAGATGCGCCCGTCGTGCCCGATGACAACCCTCTGCTGGGCATGAAAGCCGCGCTCGACCGCAAGGACAAGTCTGGCGAGCTGGTCATCGCGCCGGATCAGGCGATCACGGCATACGAGGCGCTCTATGGCTACACTATGGGCGGCGCGATCGCCAGCGGTGACGACGACAATCGCGGCAGCCTGAGCATCGGTAAGTGGGCGGATATGATCGTGGTGGATGGCGATCCGCTCGCCACGCCAGCCGATGCCCTGCCCGATCTGCGCGTCGTGCAGACGTATGTCGGCGGACGGTGCGTCTACGAACGCGGCGCATGACAGCCACGAATGCCGCCAGCATATCCCCTGAGCGGACGCTCCGCCAGCGAGCCGTGTTCGTGCTGCGTGGATTCATCATCGCGATCACCGCCACGCTGCTGACCCTGCCAAGCCTGCTGGGATTTATGTTCATCAGCGGGATCACGCTCAATGTGTGTGGTGTGGAGATCAACCCGCTGATGCAGGGCTGGCGAACAGAAGACCTCCGCATCCCGTCCTATCGCGGTGGCGAAACCGCCGCATGGTACATCTATGGACAGGAACCCCGGCAGCGCGCGCTGGTGATCATGGCCCCGACGCTCGGCAGCGCACGCGGCTATCGCTATGAGGAATACGTTCACTACCTGCGCGCCGGTTATGATGTGTTCTCGATGAACTCGGTCAACTGTCACGGCGCAGTGACCAATTCGCTGGGATACAGCGAAATTCCGCAGATCGGCGATGCCCTGGCATGGCTGGACTCGCGCCCTGACGGCTTGCCCGATCGGATCGCGCTGCACGGCTTCTCTGCGGGCGGCGCGCTGGCGACGATGGCGGCGGCACGCTATGAGGCGATCGATGCGGTCGTCAGCGAAGGCGGCTACGGGGATTTCGTCGCTGAGATGCGCCAGAGCACGACGGCGAACCTGCCCGTCATCGGCGGACTGTTCGAGTTTGGCGCGGCGGCGGCCTACCGCCTTATCATCGGCGAGGATATCAGCGTACTCAGCCCGCAATCAGTCATCGGCGATCTTGCCATTCCTGTGCTGCTGATCTATGGTACGACCGAGCCAGCTCTCGCTGCCGCCCGCGAAATGCAGCGGCGCGGGCAGCAGGTGGAGCTATGGGAGATCGAAGGCGCAGGTCACGGGGATTACGTCTACGTCGCGCCGGACGAATATCCGCGGCGCGTGGTCGGCTTTCTGGATCGCGCCTTCGGAATTTCGCGCTAAAATGGAACACATGAGCGAACTCGACACGATCCACATCGGCGATAATCGCGAGATTCTGGCACGCCTGCCGGAAAAATCAGTGAACGTGATTTTTGCCGATCCACCATACAATCTTCAGCTTCGCGGCGAGCTGCGCCGTCCCAATCACAGCGTCGTGAACGCGGTCGATGATGCCTGGGATCAGTTCAGCGATTTTGCGGCATACGATCGCTACACGCAGGAATGGCTGTCAGGCTGCCGCCGCGTCCTCAGGGATGATGGCACGATCTGGGTGATCGGCTCCTATCACAATATCTTTCGGGTGGGCGCGATCGTACAGGATCTCGGCTACTGGATTCTCAACGATGTCGTATGGATCAAGCACAACCCGATCCCGCAGTTTCGCGGCGTGCGCTTCGCCAATGCCCACGAGACGCTGATCTGGGCGAAAAAATCGCAGGCGCAGAAGCGCTACACCTTCAACTATCATGCGCTCAAGATGATGAATGATGAAAAGCAGATGCGCAGTGACTGGTATCTGCCAATCTGCACGGGTGAAGAACGTCTCCGTGATGAGAATGGCGACAAGCTGCACAGCACCCAGAAGCCAGAAGCGCTGCTCTATCGCGTCATTCTTGCCAGCACGCGACCGGGGGATGTCATCCTGGATCCCTTCTTCGGGACAGGGACGACGGGCGCGGTCGCCAAACGGTTGGGTCGTCATTTCATCGGCATTGAGCGTGATGCCGCCTATGTCGAAGCTGCGCGCGCCCGCATCGACGCCGTCATGGCATCCGGCGCGGATGAGTCTGTCTATCTGGGCAGCGAAAGCCGCCGCGTCCGGAAACGGATCCCGTTCGCCGCGCTGCTGGAAGCCGGCTTGCTCCAGCCCGGACAAGCGCTGTTCTATCGCGGGCAGGCAGATCGCTGTGCAACGGTGCGCGCTGATGGCTCCCTGATCATGGATGATGGGCGCGAAGGCTCGATCCACCGGCTCGGCGCGCTGCTCGGCGGCACGCCATCCAGCAACGGCTGGGATATATGGTATCTTGAGGGGCAGGACGGGTCATTGATGCCGATCGACGCCCTCCGGGAGCAGCTTCGACGCAGCACCCCGACGCTGGAATGAGCGCTATAATCGAACACGGTTTTTAAGTCAGCGCTGATCGCTCGGCGCTCAAGAGATTTCAACAAAAGGATTATTTGCTGATGTCCACCATTCGCTTAACGATGGCACAGGCGCTGATCCGCTATCTGACGCAGCAGTATGTCGAGCGGGACGGCGTTGAAAACCCCTTCTTTGCCGGCTGTTGGGGCATCTTCGGGCACGGCAACGTCGCGGGCATCGGCCAGGCGCTTCAGCAGTATGCTGACCAGTTTCGCTATTACCAGGCGCGCAACGAACAGGCGATGGTGCATACCGCCGTCGCCTATGCCAAAGCGAAAAACCGCCTCCAGACCTTTGCCTGCACCTCATCGATCGGCCCCGGAGCCACCAACATGCTGACCGGCGCGGCGGTGGCGACGGTCAACCGGCTGCCCGTGCTGCTCCTGCCCGGCGATATCTTTGCCGAGCGAATCCAGGCTCCCGTCCTCCAGCAGATCGAAAGCGAGATGACGCAGGATATCTCGGTCAACGACTGCTTCAGGCCAGTCTCACGCTACTGGGATCGGATCCAGCGCGCCGAACAGTTGATCACAGCGCTTCCCGAAGCCATGCGCGTGCTGACCAGCCCGGCGCAGACCGGCGCGGTCACGCTGGCGCTGCCGCAGGATATCCAGACCTATGCCTACGATTACCCGGCAGCGCTGTTCGAAAAGCGCGTCTGGCATATCCCGCGCAGCCGCCCGGATGCCGCCGCCGTTCGCCGTGCCGCCGAGTGGATCCGCGCCAGCAAGCGCCCGCTGATCATCGCGGGGGGCGGCGTTCACTACAGCGATGCCTACGCCGCGCTGCGCCAGTGGGCGGAAACCTGCGGTATCCCGGTCGGCGAGACGATGGCGGGCAAGGGCGCGCTGCCCTACGATCACCCTCTCAACCTCGGCGCAATCGGCGTGACCGGCACGCACGGGGCCAATATCATGGCGCGTGAAGCTGATCTTGTGATCGGCATCGGCACGCGCTACAGCGATTTCACCGCTGCCAGCAAGACCGCGTTCCAGAACCCCGATGTCCGCTTCATCAATATCAACGTCGCAGAACTCGATGCCTTCAAGCTCGGCGCAATCCCGCTGGTGGGCGATGCGCGTGCCACGCTGGAAGAGCTTGCCGCTGCGACGGAAGGCTACCACACCAGCAGCGACTATCAGGCGCGGGCGCGGCAGTTCAATGCCGAATGGGATGCCGAGGTCACACGCATCTACACGCTGGAGCACGAGCCGCTGATCAGCCAGGGAGAAGTGATCGGCGCGGTCAACACCTTCTCACGCCCGCAGGATGTCGTGATGTGCGCCGCGGGCAGCATGCCCGGCGACCTGCACAAGCTCTGGCGGACGCGCGATCACAAGGGCTACCATCTCGAATACGGTTTCTCGACGATGGGTTATGAGATCGCCGGCGGGATCGGCATCAAGATGGCATCGCCAGAGCGCGAAGTCTACGTGATGGTCGGCGATGCATCGTATCTGATGCTCAACAGCGAGATCGTCACCGCCGTTCAGGAACACATCAAGATCACGATCGTGCTGATCGACAATCACGGCTATGCCAGCATCGGTGGGCTGAGCAAATCGGTCGGCAGTGACGGATTCGGGACAAAATACCGCTTCCGCACCGAGAGCGGGCATCTCGATGGCGAGATTCTGCCGGTGGACTATGCCGCCAACGCCGCCAGCCTGGGCGCTCACGTGATCAAAGCCGCCAACCGCGATGAAATCGCCGATGCGCTGCAAACCGCGCGCGCGATCACTGACCGGCCCGTCTGCATCGTCGTCGAAACAGATCGGCGTCAGCGTGTGCCCGGCTACGAGTCGTGGTGGGATGTCGCCGTCGCCGAAGTCAGCGATAACCCGGCGGTGCAGGAAGCGCGCGCCCGTTATGATGAGCAGAAAGCCAGAGAGCGCGCACATCTGTGAACAGGCGCATGATTGGGCGGCGCTTACGGTGTAAAACATCGTGAATGTGTTATGATTCGCACGAAGATGCGCGTAAAGACAGATAAGGCTTGGTGTGGTTCCAGCGTATGCCCTTGAACATTTTTATCATGGGCAGGTCCTCAGCGGCGGCAGACTGCAAGGCGATCTCCATCTCCTGGCACAATCTCCCGGCGTAAGGCCGGAGCATGTCTTTGAGTCGATGCGGCTGGCGCGCGTTCCGGCGCTGCCCGGCGCGATCTATGGCACATGGTCGCTCGTTCGCGGCGAAACCGTGCCCTTCATCATGGTGCAGACCGTTATGGGCAACGGCGGCCAGCCGATGCGCCATTTCATCCTGCTGCCCGTGGACGTGCTGCGCGCGCTCGGCGGCAATCTCCAGGCGCTGCGCACGCTGATCCTGGGGCAGTTCCCCTTTTTCTCCACCACCGGTCATACCCTGCCGCTGCTCGGCATGCCTCAGATCAGCCCCCCATCCGCCGAAGCGCAGGAAGAATCGATGCTGGCGCTGATGACCGCCACCCGCGATCGGATGGAGATCATCGAGGCGCTGCTGGCGGCGCTCATTCAGGGCGTGCCGATCATCGTTCAGCATGCGCCGGAAGACATCGACCAGCGCATCCGCTTCATTGAGGGGATACTGGCGCTGCTGCCCGCGCCGGCGCGCTTCGGCGTGACCTTCACGACGTTCAGCACACCACAGACGCAGATCGACGCCCAGATCCGCTTCTATACCGAAGACCCCCCGCCAGACGGCGCGCTGATCTACAACTGGAAAGCGGCGGCGATCACTGGCAGGCGCGTCGATGATGAATACAGCCGTTTTATCCGCAGCCAGCTTCGGCTTGATACCGGGCTGGTGATCGAGCAGACGCGCGCCCTGACCCCCGTCGCAGGATGGCGGCTACGGCGCGGCGATTCGCTGGCAGATGCGCTGCATTACGCTTCTGACCGGCTCAAGATGGACAGCGCCGTCATCAACAGCCAGCCTGTTGAGGCGAAGGCAGTTGCCCGCGCGCTGATCGACGATCCGACGCTGACGGACGAACTGCGCGCCGCCTATATCCGCCACCTGCTGGCGTTTGCGCTGGCGCTGGATGATGTCGAGGAGGCGGATCTGCTCACGGTCGTCTCACGCGGGAACAGCGATCTTGAACGGCAGATCATCGAGCAGATGGATAATGCGCTGGCGGCGGGCAAGGGCGATCGAGTCTACCGCCGCCTGTTTCAGTGGATGCAGTCGGCAAACGGCTTCAAGGGCATCCTTTGGGTGGAGGTGCTGCATCGCGCTGTCCTCGCCAATGCGACCGCCCTGGCGCGCGCCGGCGACGCGGAGGCGATGAACAACTTCCTGATGGAATTGCAGTCCGCGCCGCCCGAAATGGAGATGATGGCGGTGCTGCCGAGCATTGTCGAGCTGGCGCTTCCCCTCAGCCTGACACATCGCGATCTCGCTCGCAGTACCTTTGTGCTGGCGGCCATGACCCAGTCTACCGAGCGCTGGCAGCGGGTAGTCTCGGCTCGCCCCCTGCTCGCGCAGCTTCCGCCGGCGATGACGCGCTTTATGACCTTTCTGCTTGGGGAGAACAAAGCGACACCGCCGCCAAGCCTGCTGGCGCAGGCGCTGGCAGAATTTGCCCCTGATCAGCAGCCGCCCCTGATCGTCCGCCTGACCGAAATCTGCTGTACACTGGGAAGATACGATCTGCTGGATTCAGCAGCGCTCCACGGATTAGCCAATGCGGCGACCACGCCCTGGGGCGATCAGTTCGACGCCCTGCTGAAATGGATCGTGCGCAATCTTTCCACAGAAGATCGCCTGCCGGTGATCGAGCCGGAGGGGCGCGCCGCGCTGCTGAAGATTATGCTGGCGCGCCGTGCCTTCAACGATCTGGTCAACGATCTGGGTCGCCACAGCCGCCTGTTCTACAGCGGCGACAAGCAGATGCTGTTCGCGACGCTGATGCGCACACTGTTTGCCGAAACCCCTCTGCCTGTCCAGGATATCGCCGAAGGACTGACGACGCTCAGCCAGCGCGGCAGCAGCCCGTTCCCGCTGGCGATGGCTTACTTCGGTGCGCTCGATCAGCACCAGTGGGCCCCTGAACTGGAAGCGCAGGCGGCAGACCTGACCGCGCTGGTCACCGGGAACCGCCTGATTGCCGAAGCGCTCCAGCCGGATCAACTGCTCGACCTGCTCAACTATCATGTCGCCCGGCAGGATATCAGCACGGCGACGCGCGTCGCCCTGACAATCCCCTTCTGCACGGCGCGGCGCGGCGAAAGCGGTATCAGCACGATGATCCAGATGTATCACCTGATGGACTGGGAAGAACGGCTGAAGACCGCCGCGCTCGATTCGCTGCGCCGGTTTATCCGCCGCCTGCCAGATAACACAGCGCTGGCGGCGATCGATCGCTTTGGGCGCGATCTCGGTGATCCTGTCCGCGAGGCGCTGGAAGCTACCCATCTGCTCTGGCGCATGATGGCGGGTGAAGGCATTGGCGACTATGCCTACACGCTCAACAGCACCGCCAGATTCCTGTACGACTCCGCGCTCGCCTACATGGACAGGAATCGCACCCCCACGATTGCCATCCTGATCAATGATCTCGACAGCCTGAGCGGCGGACTGAACGAGGAAGAACGCGCGGCGCTGGTTGAGGAAATTGTGGAACTGGGACGGCTCGTCTATGCGCTGGCGACCCGCCACCGACAGGCGCGCCCCAAAGAAACAGATGACCATATCAACAGCCAGTTGAGCGGTAAGGTGTCGGCAGTTTCGATCCTTGAGGTCTGGCGTATCATGGGCGGCTATTTCTCGCGCGGGCGGCGCTTCACAGTGCGCACCGAACGCGCCATTTCAGAGCATCCGCTCGGCGATCGGGCGGCGCATCTGCTGGTACGCGAGGTTCAGCAGATCAACCGCCTGCTGCGGGCGGCGCTGCGGGCCGCCCCTGCCGAACGCAAACTCAATCTGAGCGCCCGCGCCATCACGCTCGAAGTCGAAAGCCTGTGGGAAGATATTTCCCTGCACGAGCGGCGGGCGCTGGTGCGCGATCTGGCGATCGACTGCCAGCGCATCCCCGAACTCGCGCTGCTGATGACGGAACGCGCAGACCCGAAAGCGCTGGAGATCAACAGCGGGCTGGGCAAGAAGCTGGACACCAACAAGCAGCGACCGGAGAACACGCTGGAGTTCTACCGCTTCGTTCACGGCTATTTCAAGGCACGAATGCGCTAATCGTCATACAATCAAAAAGAATCTGTTTTTCGAGTGCAAGGTGAACGCCGATGACCACATCGCGCCGCTTCCTGATCGCCATGGCGTGCCTGTTCACGCTGATTCTGCTGACTTCGCCAGCGCTGAGCCAGCCTGATAACGCGCCCAACATTCTGCTGCGCGCTGTGCAGATACCCGACGGCGTGCGCTATACCGCCTCGCTGATCAAGCCCAGCGATCTGGTGCTGGAAGCGATCTACGCCGAGATTGTCCTGCCCCCCGGCATTCAGCCGCTGAGCGTTGGCGAAACCGACCGGCTGCCCTTCGCCGGGCTGCGGGCAGAGGCTGACACCACCAAACTGGTCTGGATGGAAAGCGACTTTGCCGCCGATACGTTCACACCGCTCACCTTCACCGTTGCCGCGCCGCTGGAAGACGATTTTGAGGTATACGTCGAGTGGGCAGGCGGCGAGAGCGGCGGCTCTGCGCTGATCAGCGGCAAACCGGATGTCAGCAGGAATGCGCTGGCACAGTATGAAACCCTGGCGCTCACGCCGGAGGGAACCGGCGCGGCGCTTCAGGAAGTGGGCAGCAGTGGGGTCTTCGTCGGCGTCGCGCCGGGCATGGCGGCGGACGGCACACTGGTGCGCGTGCGCCTTCCCGGTCCGGCAGAAAATCCGCCCGCCGATCTCACTACGGACGAAGGCGAGTTATTCTGGTGGTGCTCGCTGGTCGATGTTGCCGATCTGCCGGAAGATGCGGCGATCTCCGTAGTGGTTCCGCTGCGCCAGCCGCTGCCGCCCTTCACGCCGGTCAGCCTGTTCGCGCTTCAGGAAGACGGCACATGGGCGCTGCTGGCAGAACAGGGCATCGTCAGCGCGGATGGGCAGTCGCTGGCTTATGTGCATACGGGCGGCGTGATCGCGGCCGGTGTGGATGCATCGCTCCAGCCGCGCCTCGCAGACCTGTCCCTCACCGTGCCAGAGGATCTCGATCGGGGCGTGCTGATCGCCGGACTGAACACGGACTCCGAAGACGCATCCGCAGCCATTCCAAGCTGCGCGGATACAGTCGATTCCACGGTGCTTTGCCGGGTGTATGAGGGGGTCTACCGCCAGTGCCTGCCCGATTATATCAACTGCGCATACAGCAGCGAAGCGTTCGGCATCTGCTTCGACGCGGGCATCCTCGGCGCAGAAGATGGCATGGGGCCGATGTGTACCCGCGTCGAGACCTCCTGAAGGCTTCGCCGGGCAAATTTCTGTAGAGACGCCTTTTCAGGTGTCCGGCGGGCAGGGATGCGTCCCTGCAAAATACAACGACGATCTGTGCTCCTAAAGCGGATAGATGTTGATCCCCAGCGCAGAAGCGATCGCCACCATCAGCGGGGCGATCGCCAGCGCGGGCAGGAAATTTGCCATGCGCGGCTTCCTGATGTCCAGCAGGATGAGGGATAAGCCGATCAGCAGCAAGCCGCCCGCCGCCGTCATCTCGTTGATCTGCGGCTCGGTCATAAAACTGCCGAGGGCGCTGCCCGCCAGGGCCAGCGTCCCCTGCACTACCAGGATCGTCACGGTGCTGAAGGCGACGCCGATGCCCAGGCTGGCAGCAAACGCCATCGATGCGAACATATCCAGCACACTTTTGATGGCAAGCTGCTGAAACCCGACCGCCAGCCCCATTCCGTCCTGAATGGAGCCGACCACCGTCAGAGGACCGACGCAGAAAACCAGGCTCGCGGTCACAAAGCCGCTGATGAAACGCTCGCGCTGTGCCTGCGCCGCCGCCGCATCCGCCGGATCGCCGCCGCGGGCTGCGCGCTGCTGAAGCCACGCCCCAAAGCGCTCCAGCGCCAGATCGATGCGCAGCAGTTCACCCACGATGATCCCCAGCACAAGACTGATCAGGGGCACGATGATGTTGCCGGTGCGCCCGGCATTCCCGATGCCGACGACCAGGGTGACAAGCCCCAGCCCTGTGACGACAGATTCCTGAATCCGCTGTGAAAGCCGGTTGCCGAGCAGCAGGCCCAGCGTACTGCCAAAGGCGACGGTAAGTACATTGAGAAGGGTCCCACCCACGAGGTCATCTATCCTTGTGTGCGCGGTGTCATGGTGTGCCGAAGGTGATATCGTAACGCGCAGGCTGCCCTGTGTCATCATTGAGCGCGCTGACGGCGATCAGCAGCGCCTCGTTGGGTCCCAGGGTGAATGTCCAGCTTCCTTCGCGCATCTCGTCACCGACGCCGATCAGAGGGCGAACGCGCGGCGGTGTGTTCTGCGTGCCTGTGGTCAGCGCCTGCACCAGCCACTGCTGAGGCACACGGTTATCCACCTGCTGCCAGCCGATCAGCGTCCAGCCGTCGGGATCGCTGGCGTCATCCTGATAACCGATCGCCTCGACGGTGATGTTGTCAACCGCAAAGCCACCATCGGCATGCCCCGGCAGGCTGATGTATTCAAACCGCAGCAGAATTTCCTGTCCGGCGTAGGGCGTCAGATCCACTGTCTGCGCTTCCCATCGCGGTTCTGGCAGGACGATGCGCGTCGGATGCGCGCCAAGCACGATCGGAAGATCGAGCGTCTGATCCCCGCGCTCGATCAGCAGGGTGAGCGTATCGCCCGGCGCGTAATTCGACAGCATGGCGATCACGTCGGGCGTCGTCTGCCACGGCGTCCCTTCATAGCCGATGATGCGATCATTACGGAGGACACCGCCTGTCGCTGCCGCGCCTCCCGGAGTCACATCCGAGACCGTGATGCCATCCGCGGCGATCAGCACGCCCATGATCGGGAACGGACGCGGCGGATTCGGGTTGCTGATCCCCGTAAAACCCACGCCATAAGCCGCGCCATGACGGTTGCGGGTGCTGGTCGTCGTCGCCGGGAGCGGAGTCCACGTGCTGCCGCCATCGGTCGAAACGCTCACGTAGCCGTAGCTGTAGGAATCGGCGAGGTCATACCACGCATCGAAAGTCAGCGCGGCGTTCTCGACGCCGGTCAGGTCAAGTGAGCGCGTGAGGTGCGTATTGCGATCCGGCGCAGCGCCCGACCAGAAGAACACGTCCTCAGGATCATGGCTGAGCGGCATCGAAAAGCGCGGCGAATGCTCAGCGCCGGAAAAGGCGACGCTCACGCGGCGGCCCGAAGCCCCGGCCGTGACTTCGTAATAACGAGCGCCGAACTGGCCGACCGTCTCATCCTGAAGCGCTGCATCGCGCAGGTTGGTGATCGATGTGACGGCGGCGAGCTGCCCCGTGGTCAACTGCGCTGAGGTATGCGCGTGGCGTCCATCGCCAAAGAGCGCGTTGACCGCATTGGCGATCACAAAATCTGCGAACAGATCGCGCCCGGTGACCGGGGCGAGTGTCGCCGCATCGGTCGCATTCACGAATGCCAGGGCGGCATCGATCGGCGCGATCCCTTCACCGGGCATGGTGAACAGCGAGAGGATGACACTGGCTCCGTAGCGCTGCGAGAGATAGCTGAGGAAAAGCTGCTGACCGCCGGTGACCGCAGCGCGATCCGTAAACGCTGCCTGGCGCAGAAGCCCGGTTTCCGGCTCCTGAAGAAAGGCCTGCACATCTTCCGGGGCGAGCGCAGTCCGGTTCAGACGGCGATTCTGCGCCACCTGAAGCGCATCCACCAGCCAGGGTGTGACAGTCGGGCTGATGTGCGCCATGATCCGGCTGTACCATGCCCGCAGGATGGCATTGTAGAAAAGTGTGTCTTCCAGCGGGACGCCTTCCAGCAGCGTGGTGTTGACATAGATCGTCTCGCGGGCATTGCTGAAACCGCCCGGCGAAAGCTCCGGCAGCAGGCCGTCCAGCGGATTATGAACTGCCTCCCACGCCTCGCTGAGATCGCGCGTATACACGATGAAGACACGGGGATCGAGATCGACATCCGGCACAGGGACCACGTCGATCGGGTTGGGAATGGCGCTGGCGCTGCCAATGCGCAGCGGGCGGTGAAAATTGTCATACAGACGCAGAGACTGGAAGGCAGAACTCAGCGCGTTGGCATAACTCTGCACAATCACCGGATTAGGTTCAAGTTCGATGGCGTCATCAACCCACAGATAGACATAGCGGGAAAAAGCGACCAGCCTTGCCGTGATCGGGGTTGGCGTCTCATGGGCCGACTGTGGCACGTTGAACGTCAGTTGATCGCCCAGCGTAAAACGCGGTGGGATCTCCGGCAGCAGCGGCGCGCCATCATAACCGAGATAACGCGCTGCCAGATCGACGGCATCCCGCTGCGGCAGCGGATCCACCTCTGCCTGGGCAGCGGCACTTCCGAGCGTAATCCCGGCTGCGATCAGCACCAGCAGAGCGCGCAGCCTTGCGATGAGCATCATTGCGTGTTACGTCCTTGTCCGTTCAACCGCGTGTCACAGACTCTACCACAACTGAGGGGGCATCGGTTCAGAACAGCGCCTCAGCCTTCTACAAACACTCATTCAGGACAGAACCTGCTGCGACAGAATCGGGTATTCCGCTATACTACATGATGTGAGGGCAAGACAGGCGCATCAGAAAGTGACTGCCGCATGGATGTTGGCGTAGAATTCAGCCATTACCGCGTGATCGAGCATATCGGGCGCGGCGGCATGGCGGATGTGTGGTCAGCGCGCGACAAGCGGCTCAGCCGCACGGTCGCCATCAAGACGATCGCGCGCGATCTCTCGCAGGAACTCGACCCGGTCAAGCTGTTTGAGCGCGAGGCACAGACGATCGCCGCGCTTGAACACCCGCATATCCTGCCCATCTACGAATTCGGCGAGTTCGGCGGACAGCTATTCATCGTCATGCGCTACGTCTCCGGCGGCTCTCTGGAGGACATCCTCGAAAAGGGCCCAATGTCCCTTGAGGAGACGATGCGCGTGGCGCGCGCTGTCGGTCAGGCGCTCGATTACGCGCACAACAGCAAGGTCATTCACCTCGATCTCAAACCGTCGAACATCCTGCTGGACAGCTATCAGTCGCCCTATCTGGCGGACTTCGGGCTGGCAACGATGGTGGGCCCGGAAGGGCGCGCCGCCAACCCCGGCAGCGGCACACTGCTCTACATGGCCCCTGAACAGCTCACATCCGAACATCTTGATTTCCGCGCCGATATCTACAGCTTTGGTATCCTGATCTTTCACATGGTGACGGGTCAGCTCCCCTTCGATGCAACCGTGCCGCTGGCGCTGCGCCAGCTTCAGATGCGCGAAGACATCCCCACGGTCGAAAGCGTCCGCCCTGGTTTGCCCAGCACCCTGAACACCATGCTCAGACGGGCGACGGCGCTCGAACCCCTCAAGCGGCAGGATTCGCTCAGGGAACTGCTGCAAAACCTCGAAGGGATCGTCACCCCCGGCCGTGTGCCGATCAGCCTGGATACTGCACGCGCCGGCACAAGCGGCGAGACCAGCCCGGCGGTCAACATCTCGCTCGATCAACTGATCACGGGCCCCATCGAAGGACTGGTCTCGCGCCCGCTCGATCCGCTGGTCAAGCCGCAGGATACATCCGGCGGGCTGGATATCGACAAACTGATCACCGGCCCGGTCGAAGGGCTGATCTCGCGCCCGTCCGTCAACCCGGCTTCCGTCGATACCGGTGAAGGGCTGATCTCACGCCGTCTGGACACTGCCAGCGCGCCGCGAGAACCGGAACACATCACCGAGATCAAAATCGATCTGAGCGACCTGAACGTCAGGGAAATGACGCCGGAAGAGATGGCGCTGCGCGAAGTCGCCGATATCTACACGCGCGCACGCCGCGCCTGGGCACGCGGACAGGGCAAATTCATCCTGGGTGTAACGGATTTCATCCTGATCGCCGACTATTACCGGCAGGCAGAGGTTCACAAGCTCGAACTCGACGATGCCGGTATGCAGATGCTGCTGCGCGGCGCGCTCGAATACGATCACGATTTGGATTACTGGTGGGAACAGGTCAGCGAGGAAAGCCGCCGCTGGACGGCGCTGCATGCGCTGCGCAGCGAGAACGCCCCGGCTCGCGTCCGCGCGCTCGAACGGCTGGCAGATGTGCCAGACAGCGACACGCCGCAGATCCCGCGCCAGGTGGCGCAGGCCCTGCAGGTAGAGACGAATGGCGAAGTGCAGCTAGCCGCCCTGCGTGTGCTGGAACACCGCGCCAAACTCATGCCACAGTGGGTACTGCCGTCCGAAGCGGGGCGCACGACCACGATCAAACTCGTGACGGCGCTGCGGCTCACCACGGCCATCGAGGAATGGCGTGAGGTCGTCTTCTCGCTGGATATCGACCATCTGCTGGCGCAGAAGGCGCTGGATGTCGGCAATCCGCAGGTTGCCGAGCTTGCCGCGCGTGTGATCGGGCGCATCCGCTCGACAGCCGCCGTCCGGCTGATCGCCGAACGTGAAGGGGAACGTGCGCCGGGCGCGCTGCGGGCGCTGGCGCTGGTGCGAGACGAAGCGCCTTCCCTGCCGAGCGCCGTCAGCACACGGGGGCGCGCCTATGCGTGGCTGGCGAATACCTGGCGACGCCTGAGCGATCGTCCGCTGGCGACGGTGCTGCGCTTCGTGGCGGCATTCATCGGCGCAACCCTGGCTTTCGGCGGCTACGTCTGGGTCAATTTTTCCAGCGCGCTCGGCGCGTCGCTCAATCTGCCGGACGTGTGGGGGCGCACCGTCTCGATCGGCCTGACGATCGGCATCTTCATGGGCATCGTGGTGCTGTTCGCCGGCGAAATCGCAGACCGGCTGCACGGCTTCTGGACATGGTGGGCACGGCTGATCGTCGCCGCGCTGTTCGGCTTCCTGCTGACGACATTCACATGGGGCGCGTTCGATTTTCTGGTGCTGAACGATCCCAATCTGGCCTGGAATGTGATCGCGTGGTCAGGCGTGGGCGCGGCGATCGGCTTCGGCATCACCGGCGTATACCGGCTGCCGGGGATCATCCAAGCGATCATCCTGGGGCTGAGCTTCTACCTGCCGCTCTACTTCGTATGGGATGTGTATTGGAATCAGGGAACGCTGCCCGTTGCGATCATCTACTTCCGTGAATACAGTGAAGTCTTCACGATCCTGATCCCGATGATCGTGCTGATCGCCGTCGGCATGTCGCTTCAGGCGATCGTGCGGGATGTGCGCTGGCTGGCGGCCTGGCTGCGCAGCCGCAGGGGCAGTTAAATCCGGGTATAAAGCCGGCCGCCGAACTCGGCGACCAGCTTATCGTCCCATTCATCGGCAACTTCAGCGACGCGGTTGATGATGGCGTTGGCTTCTTCGGCGTCCATGCCTTCCAGCGGGCGCTCGCTGAACACGTAGACGGCATCCAGATAAATCCCGAATGCCACGCTGGTGAGCTGAAGATTCATCTCCAGCAGCCGCCGGTAGAGCGGCAGCAGGTTGGATGCCGGAACATGCAGAATCGGCGAGAGCACCTGAAAAAATCCGTCACTGTCCTGCTGGGTGACGTAGATCTCGATGGTGGCTGAACCGCGCTTGAATGTCCAGCCGTACCCTTCCTGCATGTTCATGCGCGCCGCCTGTGCATCCACACCGATATTGAGCAGAATCTGCTCGACGGTCTGCGCGTAGGCTTCCAGCGCCGATGGGCGGCGTCCCCGTAATCCAAACATGGCTCGTCCTCTCCGTCAGAAGGTGGTGGTCGCCTGTTCCTGCCCACAGCGCAGGCAGCGTCCCCCATAGAAGCCAGCCGATGAGCCGCAGCGCGTGCAGCGCACCCCACCGCTGCCATAGAACGGTTCTGCCTGAGGCATCGGGTAGCGCGTCATCGCCTGGGCAAACGGCAGCACGCCGCCGCAAACCTCGCAGTAGAAGAATCCCATCCCGCCGGCGCGGCTGGCATGACCGCAGCAGGGGCAGTAAACGCGGCGTTCGCTTGCTTCGCCCAGATACGTCTGGACGGCGCGGCGGATGGCGCTGATATGAAGGCCGTAGTAATGCGCCGAAGCCCGGCTGGTGTTCTTCGTCAGAATACCAACCAGATAGGTCTGCGCGTCGAACAGAGGATCGCCACCCGCATCGGGAAGCTGCGTCAGTGTGGTGGGAATCCAGTGCGGTTCCATCACGCGGTTGGTGGGACGCTGGCGCGCCGTCACCATCTCGCCGGAAAAACTGACCGCTGTCAGCGGCGCATCATCCGGCACACGCGGATAAGGCGTGATCGGCAGTGAGCCAACGGGACGGTGTTCAACCCGGATCAGCGCCAGATCCAGCTCGCTGAAAGCGCGCACGATCTGCCCCGGAAGCTGGCGCGCGGGATGCACCTCAACCGTGATACGCTCGTGCTCGCCAATGACGTAACGTGTGGTGGCGATCAGATTCTCGGCGACGAAAACGCCCGTACCCGGACCATTAGGACCGCCGATGATACGCGCGACATGATCCGCGACATTCACTCGCGCCGGCGCACTGGCAGCCGGCACACTGGCAGGCGCGCCGCTCATCCCGCTGAGGACGGGCGCGGCGGGCAGCTCCTGCGTCAGCACGGCATTCAGCCGCTGGCGGGCATCGGCATTGGCGGGATCCGCCTGCACGGCGGCGCTGTACATGG
>SZPD01000046.1 GCA_030263515.1 Anaerolineae bacterium CFX9
ATTCGAGAGATGGCGCAGCAGGGAATCGAGCTGCTTCTTACCCTGATAAGGGAAGAAAACGGAGCAGATCATCGCCGTGTGCTTCAGCCTACCCTTGTGAAACGCTCCTCAGTGAGACACCCGTCTTCTGACAAAAAGTAAGAGAGGCGGACTTTTTTCCATATCCGCCCTCTCTGATACGTCGCTGTGCCGCCCCTCTAATGCTGTCGAGCAGGCATTTCCGGGTTTCCTGGATTGAAGTGCTTCAGGATGACGAGGGGTTCCACAGTGCTGTGATTGGTAATCGTGACCCCCTCACGTGCCGCCGTATAGGAGACGAAGAATTCATCTTCCGTCATCTCGCCAAAGCGAATCATGGTTGGGGAAGCGATCGGATGAACGCCAAACGTGCCGTGCCCCTGAACGCAGATTGCGCCGTAAGCGGCCGCATCTCTGACGGTCACTGTTCGTCCGGGCATCACTGACAATTCCTTGGCGCTGTAGTATTCACTGCCGTAGACGATCCACCATTCCTGGTAGCCTGCCTCCAGACTTGCTGGTTCATCCATGATTGCCTTGGGAACCGTGAAATGATTGCGAGCAAAATCGGGATCTGTATTCGCTTCCCAGTCAAGCAGGGAGAGGATGTAATCTATATCCTGTTTCCTGTCTGGTGGCACATCCTTCACCAGCATCGACCAGTCTACAACCTGGTAGTCTGCGACAAGCGACTGCCACATCGAGAATACATCGCTGGCTCTCTGCGGCTCATAAGTACACAGCGTTCCCGGAGCATGCAGGATTCCGGGGGCGATATCCCACCCTGTCCGCAGTTGAAGCCGGTAGGCACGCGATAACCCTAAGATACCGTTGTCGCCTTCATTCCATCTTCTGAGGCACTCAATAACCTGATCTTTGGTTGTGCTGGGATCGAGACCCAGGAACGTATACGGGAAAGTTCCTTGCGTCATATTGTACTGCGGCGGATAGTAGTATGCTTCAGGCTTGCCTAGCTTCCCCACTTCCGCTGCCTTCTCATCACTTTGATGAAGATGGTGCGGCAAGGGATACATATTGTCAAAGAATTTGCTGTACATTACCCAGCCGCCATACTTTTCGATGGCTTCGTTCCCCAGGAAATCTTTGCCCATCAGGTCGAGCGCTTCAGCAAGCGTTATGTTTCCTTCCGGGGTGTAGATAAAACTCATTCCCTCGTAAGGAGCGGTCAGCGGCCCATTATCTGCTTTGACAGTTGATGCAAACCAGCGCTCATCGATCCCGCCGCGGTTAGCGCCGAGGGCGTAGAGATCGTTTGGGTGCAGGCGGAGGCGGCGACCCGGTACACAGAATTCACGCGGAACCCATGTCGGGGCGAGTCTCACGATTCCTTTCCCTGAGTTCAAAGCTCGTTCTGAAGTTTCTCTTGCTTGTGGGGTCATAATTGAAATACAGTTCTCCTTGTTGTTTTTTTCTGGCGAATGTTCCTCTGATTATAGCGAAAGACTCTCATAGTATGGCGTCAGTGCTTTAGTCTGGTACTTATTTTCGTGTAAATGACTACACGAAAAACAGACCTGTGAATTGACTTCACCTTGCTCCGGGTATATATTCGCTTGCGTAGCCGCGCCTAAAGAACTCTCATCATGATACTTTGGCTCCTCATCATCATTCCTGCAGTCCTTGCTGTCAGTATCTTTACTGTGAGAAGGCACTTAAGTTCGCACAATCAGGGATTTGCGGCTGGTGCTGGTCTCTTCGTTCTCTTCCTGATCGGCATATCTCTGCTTCCCATTGTCACAGAAGCTCCAGTCTCGCTCAGGCTTCCCTGGGTCGAGTCACTCGGTCTTGAACTTTCCCTTTACGTCGATGGACTTGCGCTACTGTTCATCCTGATCATCACAGGCGTTGGAGCAGCAATACATGTCTTTGCCGGATTCTATTTTGACGAAAGACACGAATCAGCTCGCTTCATCACATTTCTGCTGATCTTTTCATCCAGCATGCTTGGGCTGGTTTCCGCCGGCAACGTATTCACCCTTTTCATCTGTTGGGAACTCACCAGCATACTTTCATTCCTTCTGATCGGCTTCAAAGGCAACGAAGAACAGGCGCGCGCCGGCGCATTACAGGCGCTCATCATCACCGGGGGAGGCGGGCTGGCACTGATAGCGGGACTGGCGCTGCTCTCCAACGCGGCAGGCTCCAGCGATTTTTCGGAAATCCTCACATCAGCAGAACTGCTCAGATCTCATCCCTGGCTGAACGCCATTACCATCCTGATCATTACAGCCTGCTTTACCAAAAGCGCCCAGTTTCCGTTTCATTTCTGGCTGCCAGACGCCATGTCTGCTCCTACACCTGCCAGCGCATTTCTGCACTCGGCTACGATGGTGAAAGCCGGCATTTATCTTCTCCTGAGATTGCAGCCGATTTTTGTTGATACAGAAGTCTGGGCATGGCTCTTGCCCACATTTGGCTTTATCACCCTGCTGCTGGGGGCAATGCTGGCTCTGCGCCATCGCGATCTGAAAGCTGCCCTCGCCTACTCCACCATCAGCCAGCTTGGCGCGCTCGTCGCACTCACCGGCTTACCCCACTCTGAGGGCATCAAAGCTGCCGTGATCGGTGTGCTTGCCCACGCGCTTTACAAATCTGCGCTGTTCCTGACCGCCGGGGTGATCGATCACGCCGCTGGAACCCGTGACATCAGCAAACTTGGTGGCTTGAGGCGCAAGCTGCCTGTTCTTGCAGCAGCCGCAGGTCTGGCCGCACTGTCCATGGCCGGTGTTCCTCCAATGCTCGGCTTTATTGCCAAAGAACTCCTGATTGAGGCTAACCTTCATCAGTTATCTGCGTTGATCGTGGTGCTCATCAGCGCAATGATGACTGTGACCATGGCATGCATCCTGTTCTGGGATGTGTTCATGGGGGAACGTCGTGATACCAAAGCAGATCATTTCCACGCCCCCGGTCTCATCATGCAGTTGCCGCCGCTGGTTCTTGGGATAGCCTCGCTCGCATTTGGAATTTTTTCGGGCCAGCTTGCCCAGCCTCTGGTTCAGTCCATTCTTGGCGAGGGCGCATCCGTCTACCTGTTCTCACCGGCAGGCATCAACGAATCGTTTATGCTCAGCATGGGCGTGCTGATCGCGGGATTCGCTGTGTTTACTCAGCGAGCAGTCTGGCGTTCTTGGTCAGTTCCGCTTCCATCGGGAACGCGCATCTACAACGCAATCATACGCCGCATCGAGGCGCTGGGAGATCTCGTTCTCACCACGCAAAACGGGCGCGTCCGTTCCTATCTCTTTACGATACTTGCCAGTGTATCGGTGATGGTGGCTGTGGCTACGGGTTCCCAGCTTCTGCGTGTCCCTCCCTTCGCAGTGGTCATCGACTCTGCTTCCGATGTACTAAAAGTCATTCTGCTGGTATTCGCCCTTGCCAGCACGCTCATCAGTATCATCGTGCGCCGTCATCTGATTGCCGCGTTATCGCTCGGCGTATCGGGCTACGCAATCGGCGGCATCTTCCTGCTGGAGCCGGCGCCCGATGTTGCGCTGGTACAGTTTCTGGTCGAAACTCTGGCAACCATCCTGCTCATGATGATCCTGACCAAAATCAGCGCGCCAGAGCGTCAGCGCGTGATGAATCTGCTTTGGGACAGGCGAAAGCGCCCCACGTTATGGCGCGATATCGCCATCTCATCCGTTGTCGGAATAGGCGTGACGTTCATCGCGCTGTCTGCCCTTGCAAACCGCCTCACCCATCCCACCATCGCTGAGTGGCATGTGGACAATGCCTACCCGCTTACCGGGGCAACCGATGTGGTGGCAGCCATCGTCACTGATTTCAGAGGTATGGATACACTGATCGAGATCAGCGTTTTCAGCATGGCGTCCCTGGGCGTGTTAACCTTGTTGGCAACCCCGGAAATTCTGCGACCACGCCCCGGAACATCGCGCCTCGCCCGCCTGAGACGGCTTTTGCCGCTTGCCGGAAAATCTCAGAAAGGCGTGCGCTCAGCCGCATTACAGGGGAACGAAGCTGAAGACGCGCTGAACGAAGAACAAAAAACGTTCTCCCTGCCCAGTTTCAGCAATCCCCTGACACGAATGATCTCCCGCGTAGTGATGCCAGTTGCCATCACCATCGCGCTGTCTCACATTCTGTATGGCGGCGGCGCGCCCGGAGATGGTTTTACAGCCGGCGTCATCAGCGGCCTCGCCATCGCTCTCTGGTATATCGTGTTTGGCTATCATGGGGCACGTGAACATCTTCGCTGGCTTCGGCCAGCCTACCTGGTGGGGCTTGGTTTGTCGCTGGGGCTGATTAACGCGGCTATCCCGGTCTTTCTTGGCGAAGAGTTTCTTTACTACTGGAAACTCAATGCTTCACTGCCCGGTGGGCTGAAGGTTTCTTCCACGCTCCTGTATGAACTGGCAATCTTCCTGTGCGTTGCGGGGGGAACCAGCGCCATCATGGAAGCAATCACACATCCTCGTGAGGTAGAACCCCTATGAACATGTTATTTGCGCTTGCCACAGGCATTATGTTTGGGATGGGGGTCTTTCAGCTTCTGCGGCGAGACCTCATCAAGGGGGCAATGGGATTTTATATTCTGTTCACAGCCATCAATCTGTTTCTGCTCAGCGTCGGGGCTTTCAATGGACAGACAGCGGCATACGTGGAGACTGCTACGAACGAAGTGAACGGGCAGCCGTCAGATCCACTGGTGCAGGCATTGATTTTGACGGCGATCGTCATCAGCTTTGGTTCCTATGCGCTGCTTCTGGGTTTCATCGCAATTTCTTCCCGCAGATTTAAGACTGTAGACAGCGATCAGGTCGATCGGCTCAAACGGTAAGGATTCAGACGTAATGTCCGAGAACGCAAATCCGCTGATTGTCGCGGTTGTCTTCGTTCCGCTGCTGTGCAGCGCCTTTTCGATCCTTGCTGCGCGCAATCTCGTCCTTCAACGGCTGATCGCTCTGACAGGTCTTGGTGCATGTCTGATCTTCAGCATCATCCTTCTGATTACAAACATACAGTCCGGCCCTCAGATCTATCGGTTGGGTGGGTGGCCTTCGCCTTACGGAATCGTTCTCGTGGCAGATATGCTCTCCAGCCTGTTTGTTGTCATGGCGGCTGTGGTGCTGTTTGCCGGCATCATCTATTCCATCGGCTGCAAGGACGATAGTGTCTCCTATCCAGCATACACACCGTTATTTCTGGCGATGTCTACCGGGCTATGCGGCGCGCTGCTGACGGGAGATATCTTCACGCTGTTCGTGTTTGTCGAACTCATGGTGATGTCATCCGTCGTCATGGTCGCCATCTCTGACAATCGGCTCGGTCTCGAAGCGGCGATGAAGTATCTGCTGATCAGCGGAATGGGATCCCTCTTTCTTCTGATCGGGATCGGCTCGCTTTACGCCACCTACGGCACGCTCACCCTTGCGGATATCGCCCGGCTGATCACCGCATCCGAAATTCCTGCCCTGGCAGATACTGGCGCTGTCATGCTGATCTGCGCATTTCTGCTGAAAAGCGCGGTGTTCCCGTTCCACTTCTGGCAGCCTGATTTTCATACCACCGCGCCGACTCCAGTAGGTTCAATGCTGTCTTCGGTGGTGGTCAAAGTGGGGGTCTATGGGCTGATCCGCATCCTGACGCTGGTCTTTATCGTAGAAGCGCCCGTTGTTCGCCAGCTTCTGATCGTCCTGGGGCTGATCGGCATCTTTTTCGGAAGTCTTGGCGCACTGCGCACCTACAATGCCAAGCGTTTGCTTGCCTACTCAACCTTCGGGCAGGTTGGCTTTATTCTTGTGGGCATTGGCTGGGGAAACCCTGTCGCCCTGATTGGCGCGATCATCTACGCTTTCAATCACTCGCTGATCAAGGCGTCGCTGCTGATGATTACCGGCGCAGTCGCCAGCCGCATTCCATCAAAATCTTCTGCGATCGAAAGTCTTGTTGGTGTGGGCAGTAAACTCCCCTATCTGAGCGGGTTATATTTCGCAGGCGGGCTGGCTTTGGCAGGAGTTCCACCGCTGAACGGCTTCATCAGCAAACTTTCGCTCATCCAGGGGGGTATCGTCTCCGAAAATTGGCTCGTGCTGGGGCTGGTTGTCGGTTCAGGATTGCTCACCCTGTTTTACATGATGCGCACCTGGCAGATCATCTTCCAGCGCACGCCGCCGGAAAAAACCGAAATCAAACAGCAGGGAGACAGCCTTCTGGCTCCGTCCCTGCTGATCGGGCTGTGTATCCTGCTGGGAATTTACGCCGCTCCACTGGTGGATGCAGCGACGATGGCTGTCAACCAGATCTCGAATCCGCGTCTGTATATTGCCGCAGTGTTAGGAATGTAAGCTGTGTTCGGAAGACTCATCCTCGCCCTGTTACTGGGTTTTCTCTGGGCATTGATCTCTGGCGCGGTCAGAGTCGATGTCCTTCTGGTTGGCGCAGTGACCGGGTTTCTGGTACTCACTGCCCTGCGTGTGGAAGTCAGGCAGGTCACCCCGCGAACACTGCCGGGACAGATCATCGGGTTTCTGGGATACTCGGTACAGATGTTCATTGACATCTTTCTTTCGAGCGTTGATGTCGCACGCCGCGTCCTCGCTCCCCGGATTGAACTCCGATCAGGCATCATCGCCGTGCCCACGCAGTCGCCTGTCAGAAGTGACTTTGTGAGTGCCCTGAGCGCCCACAGCATTACGATCACGCCGGGGGAACTGGTTGTCGAATTCGACGGACATGACATGCTTTTCGTTCACTGCCTTGATGTTGAGGCTTCAGAAAAGACAATCTTTGAGGCGCAGGCTCGCCGCGCGAAACGCATCAATCGCATTCTGGGAAATCAGCCATGAGTTCTCTGACCCCCCTCATTGAAATTTCGCTTCTCATCCTTGTGCTGCTGCTGATCGCCTGTTTCTATCGCGTGGTTCTGGGACCCTCGCCGTCTGATCGACTTCAGGCGATTGAGACGATGAACTCGCTGCTCACAGGTGTGATCGTCCTTCTTGCCATCGTGCAGCAGACATCAATTCTGGTAGACGTTGCCATCGCCTTGTCTGCATTCAGCTTTATTGGTACGCTAGCTATCGCTCGATACATCCGGGAACGACAGGTATTCTAGGGCGCTTCAGATGACCTTCTCAGAAATTCTTGCTCTCGGATTCATGATTTTCGGGCTTTTTTTCTCCGTGGTTGGCGTGATCGGTCTTCTCAGATTTCCGGATGTGTACACGCGAATACACTCGTCTGGAAAGGTCTCTACGCTGGGTATTTTTGGTGTACTGGTGAGCACGGCGTTTCTGCTTGAGGGTGCAGCACCCAAAGTCCTGGCGCTGGCGATTTTCGTGCTGGTCACTTCACCTGTCACAGCGCATGCCATTGCGAGCGCGGCTTATCGCCAGGGTGTGCCCCTGTTTAAGCCCGTCCGAGATGATCTGGCCGCTCATCATACCCGTTCTCAGACACAGCCAGCCGATGAGGAGCATCTGAACACATGACATACAACAGGGGTCAATAGATGGTGTGGGATCGGATCCGCAGCGACTTTACCGTTCGAACGCTCGTCATTGTGGGACTGGTGCTGTCGCCGGCATACGCGGTTGTCCATCTCATTTCACGTTATGCAGTGCAGGTGCCTTTCCACGATACATGGACGATGTGGCTGTACGATTATGCGGTCGTGCGCTACATGCCGCTTCATGAAGCGCTGAATACCCTGTGGATCCTTCAGAATGAGCATCGTATCTTTCTGCCCCGCTTGCTCATTCTTCCCCTCTCTCACCTGACGCATCTCAACCTGATCACAATGATGTACCTCAGTCTGGGAGTGCTGCTCATCCTCACCCTGGTGCTGAGCCGCGCATCATCGCGACTTCAACTGGGCAGGTATGGCTTTGTCACCCCTCTGGTGATCTCTGTATTCATCTTCGCCCTGACCGCCTCAGATCGCTATATCAATGAAAATGCATTTCCGGTCTTCTGCGCTGTCCTCTTCAGCGTTCTCTGTCTCTACTATGCCACTGCATCAGGGACGCGAGCTGCTTTCACGCTGAGCCTCTTGTTCGGCATCATGGCATCCCTGTCATTCAGTTCAGGATATGTGGCGCTGGTTCTGGGAGGCGCTGCGCTCATCCTCATTTCTCAGCCAGAGCGCAGATGGCGTCTGCTGATCTGGATGCTGGTGAGCCTGGTGCTGGTAGGCTTGTATGCCGGTGAACTGTTTCCTAAACGCGCTTTCCTGGGCGAGGGATCGCTGGCTTTTGATCTGCGGAGTGTAGGGCTGTCCGTACTGCGCCTGCTCGGATCGCCCATTTCTCCGGTGTGGCCCGTGCCAGCAGCGTTCGGCTTGATTCCCCTTCTGCTGTTTGCTGCGCTCAGCCTTGTAAATCTTCCCCGTCTGCTGCGTCCTCGTGACAATAAATTCACGCTGTTCTGGATCCTGCTCGGTTTATGGTGTATGGCGACTGCCCTGCTGGCAGCATTCGGGCGCTCAGAAGTTCAGGGACAGGGAACGCCCACACGATACTTTATCTACGGTCAGGTCTTCCAGATTTGCGTCATCATCCTCGGCGCTCACACTGCCGTGAACGTGAATTTTGCAGACAAATGGCGAAAATGGGGTGCAGCAGCCATCTCCACTGCGGGGATCATCTTTCCAGCCGGTGCCTATTACTTCGCAGCGACACACTTCGATTATCACTCGGAATTTCGTGTGGAGCGCGAATTCCTCACCAGAGGGTATGACTGCCTTCGCAGGGGGCATCTGGAGGTCACAGACCTGGATTGTATCCGCCCACTGTTCTTCAATACACTTACGGTCAATCTTCTTGCTCCTTATGTTTATCGTCATCCGATCGCGTCTCTCACTTCATCAGGACCTGTCGCAGCGCTGACCGACCATCTTCCCCTGGCGGAGATCAGGAACAGCGCCTCCATTGTGCAGGAACGCATCACAGTTGAAGGCAGCACATATCAGGCGCTCGCGTTCGAGTCCGATCATGCGGTACGCTGGCAGCTCTCGTTACCTGAAGCACCTGCTCTGACGCTCCGTGCAGGTCTGATGCTGCCGCAGTCCTCCAGTGACGCTGCCCAATCTGACAGCGCTCCGACATACACAGTACTTGTGCAGCACGCTGGAGCAGAGCATACCCTGTTCCAGCTATCAACATCTGAAACGGCGGCGCAGGAAATCGTCGAGTTCACCAGCGATCTCTCGGAATTTGCGGGTATGACGGTTGATCTGATCTTTATCGCCCAGCATATTGAAACACATGCCCGCGGCTACTGGTTAGAGCCTGCTCTTGAAAGCACTGTTACTGACAAATCGCCCGCCGTCCTGCTTCTGCCTGCAAACCTTGTCAGCGGCACGGCACGTCAGATCAGGCTTCCCAATGCTTACCGCGTCTATGATCACGCCAATGCCCCGATGTTTACCTTCGAATCCATCGAGATGAACGGAACCCCACAAAATGCCGCACCTGTGAGGCCCGGCGAGCGGCTAGAGTGGCGCTTTCATATTCCCATCGGAAGCGAGGTCATCTTCCAGACTGATCTGTTCCTGGATGCGCCTGATCCAACAGACGATCAACAGTATGTCGCTGCGGTCATGGTGCAAGCGGGTATAAATCACCGCGAGATCATGTTTCAGCAGCTTCTCGATAGCAGCCAAAACATGATCGGAATCGAAATCGATCTGACGCCGTTTGCAGGGACACTCCCATCATCCCCGCTGGAGTCAATCATTCTGACGCTGATGCTTGATCCGGCAGATGAACGATCAGGCAGCAGTGTGAACGGAGAAAATGCGCCTGTTTCCTACTGGATTGAGCCGCGCCTCCAGCAGCGTATACCGATGTTTGAGGCAACGCCGGCTGACAGTCCATACGTCCTCATTCACGAACTGTCACAATAGCGGTCAGCGCTTCTGAGGACAGATCGCCAGCACAATTGTCCATGCGTAGGGAAATGGAACGGATACCTTCTTGATGTGCAATCCCTGTGCTGCCAGAAATGTCTGAAATGACGGCGCTGTCCAGTGCTGAACATGCTCCGGATGGTCACCCAACTTATCCCATCCTTTGCCAGTCGCCAGGCGCAGTGTCCGAAACACGGGGTCATTCGGCACGCTGAGAAGCAGGTATTGCTTTGATACTCGCATAAACTCACCGACAGCAGCCGCAGGCTCCGTAAGATGCTCAAGAACCTCTAACGACACGATCAGATCGAACGCTCGTGTACTGAATGGAAGTTGGGCAGCATCGCTCTGAAGCAGTTTCATTTCGGGCAGGCGATATTTTGCTTGCTGTACTGCATCCAGCGAAATATCGCAGCCTGTCAGCGTTGTATGCGCACCATCCCTGAAAACCGCTTCTGCCGAGAATCCCTCGCCGGTTCCAATCTCACATATCGAGTTCACATCTGTCGGGATCAGCGCGCGAACATGACGATGGAAATTTTCGAGCGCAATGCGCATCAGCGGATTACGTGAGGCATGCTTTGCCTCGTTTGAGCTGATCATCTTCCCTGTCATTCGCTCTGCTCAGTATGTTGCGACGGATTCATGGTTCCCACATCATCCTTTCGAAGGATTCTGCCCACGGTGTCCAACGGATCTCGATAACGCTGATTGTTCTCCACGATCAGCTCTGCAAATAAACCACTGGTAAACAACTGCACACCAACAACAACCAGCAAGACCCCCAGGAAAAGCAGTGGTCTTTCACTTAAGGCTGTCATGCCAGCCAGCCACTGTATCGTAAGTACCAGCAGGATGACGAACCCCATCAGAAACAGCAGAATCCCCATCCCGCCAAACAGATGCAGCGGACGCCGCTGATAGCTGTTGAGGAATATCACCGTGATCAGATCGAGTCCGCCGCGATACAGTCTTCCCATGCCATACTTGGATCGTCCAAAGCGCCGCTCATGATGGACAACAGGAACTTCTGTTGCGCGAAAGCCGGCGAAAACTGCCAGAATTGGGATGTAGCGGTGCATGTCGCCGTAAAGATGCAGCTTTTCGACACATTCACGCCGGTAAGCCTTAAAGCCGCAGTTCATGTCATGGAACCGAACGCCCGTGAACAGGTTTGTTGCTGTATTGGCAATCCACGAGGTGATCTGCTTGGTCAACCGGTCATGCCTATCTTTACGCCATGCGGCGACGAGATCATAACCTTCCTCCAGACGGGACAGAAGTCTGGGGATCTCTTCCGGTTCATCCTGCAAATCTCCATCCATCGTGATGACCACCGCCCCACGCGAGAGCGCAAAACCAGCGGCCAGCGCCTGGCTCTTGCCAAAATTTCGCCGCTGTTCGACGACGACGACATTCGGATTAGATAAATGCAGTTGGTGAAGCACATCCAGGGAACCATCCCGGCTGCCATCATCCACAAAAACGATCTCGTATGAGCGCCCCAAACGAGTCAACACTTCGGAGAGCTTGCTGTGAAGAATCTCCAGACTCTCGACCTCGTTGTATACCGGAATAACGATCGAGATTTCCAGCCGGTTTTCATTCCCCATCTTCATGTCACAGCGCCAGCTCGGCGACGGGCGACAAACTGAAAGATACTGGCAGCCACAATATGTATTCCCTCCGTAACTGTCCACTGCAACCGCGAGATCAGAGCGATCGCGAACGCCGTCGTCAATCCCATCGCAGGCGCAAGCATGGCGACCATTGCAGCTTCACGGGGTCCCACACCAGCAGGCGCGACAAAGACAATCAGCCCGATTGCCCATGCAAGCGCAAACACGCCGATCGACTGATGAACAGGCAACACATGATCCGGTTGTGTTGAAACCAGCAGCAAATGAAAGCTGCCCCCCATCACCAGCCAGACGAGACAACTGACAGCATACTGTTTCAGAAGCATCTTCCAGCGCGCGCCTCCCAGCGTCTCATACATGGCGATCATGGTATCAACCTGAGAAAATCTTAGCCCAAGCGCACGAATCAATCTCCATGAAAATGGAAACATGGAAGCCGCACAGCCAGCAAGAATGAGTCCTGAGATAACCCCTGCCAACAGCCGTATATCCTCAGTGAATAATTCGATGCCCAGCATTCCTACGGAAACGGCAGCCATGAGCAGTACCAGCAGTTCCCACACCATACTTGCGGCAGCGATCGACATCGGCATCCCATTATTCCTGTAAAGCAGTGCCCTGGTGGTGAACTGCCAGAAGCCGCCCGGAAGATATTTCGCAATCTGTGACAGAAACCAGAAACGATATGAACGCTGCCAGTCGATATTGTAGCCAAGTTCCGCGTGGTTCAGGTATACTAGGGAAGTAAGAAGCCCATGCCCAATCCACATCAGGATAGTTGACGCAACCACCCCTCTCAGATCAAGTACAAGCTGGGCACTTTGTCGGTAACTTTCATTTGTTGCAAGCTGCCACCAAGACAGCAGAAGAAATGCAGCAGCTATCATCCAGAGCGCAAACTGAAGGATGCGTTTAAACGCGGGTTTCCTGTACATCATCATGTTCAGAATTCTGCCGATATCGATGAAATACGTTAGCACTGAACCCAGCAGGAAGCGACCCTCAAATGGGACACGTTTGCCTGACTGCTTGACAGCACAGAAAAGAAATTCTAGAATTTCATCGAATTGAGAGCGCTCCCAGTCCATCACCTATGCAGCAGGTTTCGAATGCCGAGCACACGACGTCGCCTAAACCTTGAAGATATTGCCCAGAAGGCGGGGGTATCGCGGTCAACCGTGTCTCGTGTCATTAACAATGACCCCAACGTTCACCAGCAGACTCGCAGTCACGTCCTTGCCATCATTGAACGCGAGAATTACAGCCCTAACCTGGCTGCACGAAGCATGGTGACAAACCGAACCCAGGTCATCGGCGTCATCATCCCCCATGAGCTTCATACCGTCTTTATCGATCCACACTATTTCCCCAGCCTGCTGCAAGGCGTATCCATAGCGGTCCACCGGCGCGACTACGCCATGCTCCTCTATCTGCGCCAGACTGGAGAAGATCAGGAGATATTCTTCCGCAAGATTCTTGGCAATGGACTTATGGATGGTCTGATCATCGCTTCTGCTTCCCTTACCGGCACACTGCTTTCAGACCTGATAAGCCGCCGTGTAAAGTTTGTGATGGTGGAAAAACCAGACCAATTTGAAGATCAGATAAGTTATGTCACAATCGACAACATCGCCGCATCGCGAGAAGTCGTTCAGCATCTCTTTGATACCGGAAGACGACGAATCGGGATCATCACAGGCTCACTTGATAACATGGACGGTCGGGAACGCCTGATAGGCTTTCGTGAAGGACTGGCGCAGGTTGGGCTGCAGTTTGATGAACGCCTGGTGGTAGAAGGTGATTTCAGCCGCAAGACAGCGTATGCGCTGGCAGAACGTCTCATTATTCAGAACGTTGATGCCATTTACGCATGCAACGACATCATGGCGCAGGGCGCTTATGAGGCAATTTATGAGCGTGGGTTACGCATTCCGGAAGATATTGCTGTGGTTGGGTTTGACAATTTAGCAACCGCTACCGAGATCAAACCCGGCCTGACGACCGTACATCAACCGATTGAGCAAAAGGGAGAGGTTGCCACGGAATTACTTCTTGACCTGATCGAGGCAGAAACCGCACAGCCCAAAGAGGTCGTTCTTCCGACGCAGCTCATCATCCGCAATTCCACACTTCCGCGCTCCATGAGCATGGATCTCTAGAACCGTCAGCAAACAGTCAACACATAGACTGTTTCACACCACTTGGGGCAGCCCTCTCTTGATCCAGCACTATCAGGAGAGGGCATCTTTTTGTGTCATAAGTGCAGCCGTCTATATCCAGCGGCGGACGCGGCGGCGATATTCCCTGAACGCTTCGCCAAAAATTCGCTCCAGATAGCGTTCCTCACGCAGGATGACGCCGTAATGAATTACAACCAGAACGATGACACAAGCCGCCAGAATCCACACATTCTGAGCGAACAAGCCCAGTCCTATCAGGAACAGGGTAAACGACAGATAAATCGGATTACGTGAGTATGCAAACGGGCCATGCACCACCAGTTTCCGGGTCGGATGCCACGGCTCAGGGCTTGTTCCCGCTCTCAGCATCACCCACACTGCCCAGACACCCGGAATAAATGAAACTGCAAGTACAGCAAGCCCCACCCAGCGAGACCAGGCGGGCAGCAGTTCAATCGGTGCGGCCGCCTGCAGCAGCAAACCGGAAATTCCGCCGGCGGCATAAATCAAAGGCGGCGGCGCGATAACCCCTGCGGTCTCTTTATGCTCCACAAAAATCCTCGCTCATTCTAACGACGCAGTTTGCGTGCGTAATGCTCCGGCGCAATTCTTCCCGGTTTATCGAACCAGTGTGGCACATCAATACCTGAATAAAGCAAAATGTTCCCCCACGGATCAAACGCGCCTGTACGAACGATGCATTTCGCCTGATGCTTGAGTTCCCCCATAATCCGATCATGCGGAATAATCTCGTGATCCGAGTCAGGGAAACACCGCTTTACAACCTCCCAAAGAGGCGGATTGTTCTGCGTCAGCTCTTCCCCATAAGCTACCCGCTCTGCCACATACACCTGACTGATGAGGCTTAGAACGGTCTCATGAGTGGGCACATCCTTCGTGAGTGCCAGATCGATCCGCCAGGCATCGTTCGGAATGGGGAACCCGGCATCACATACCAGGATAAAATCTCCATGCCCCATGGACGCAATGGCATGATTCAGCTCTGCGTTGAGAATCAGCCCTTTGTACATCGCCACACCTCCTGAAAATCGATATGGACTGAGTGTAATCCTGTGCCCGGCAAACTTCCAGTAAATGAAAAGAGGACGTTACCGCGCGCTGGCGATAACGTCCTCTTACAGATGGTGCCCCATACGGGATTCGAACCCGTGTTTTGGCCTTGAGAGGGCCACGTCCTAGGCCTCTAGACGAATGGGACGTTGAGGCTTGAAGTGTACCATCAGCCTTCTGCCCTAACAAGGGAGAAATTGTGTGTACACCCTGCGCGCCCAGAGGGATTCGAACCCCCGACCGTCGGTTCCGAAGACCGATGCTCTATCCACTGAGCTATGAGCGCCTATCCCTTACATTCTACTATGCCCCGCCCGGCTTTCCAAGCTGCATACTTACCAGATCGAGTCTGGAAAGGTGTTCACGCCGGCGTGAACACCAATCCGTTTGTACATCTGAAACCCGGTAAACGGATGTCCCAGAATGCCATCGTGTATCGCCCATGCACGACCTCGAACCGTCTTCCAGGCATCTGCCCTGCGAAACGGCGTGCTGTCATTGAGTTTCTGATTCAGCCAGCCGCCGGGGCGAAATTCGCGATCGATTTCCTGCATATCCTTGAAACCATACGAATAGCTGAACCCGTATCGTTCAAACACAATCGCGTTGTGATAGGAAAGCGGCTCGATCAGGAACAGATCATGCTGCATCCTGCGGATGAAATCTTCAAAGAGCGGTACGAGCTGCTTGAAAACACGCAGCCCCGGTCTGATCTGCCCCGGAGCCAGTCCAGCCTCCATCGCGGCGATCTCTGCAGGGATATTTCTGGAAGTCGTGCCCAGTTGCGTATCATTGCCATCGAGATCGCGATCGATATTGAACCGTGGAGCGTCCGGATCATTCACAACCACCAGCAGCACGAGGATCTGCTGGTTAAAAGTATCCGCCATGTTCAGGTAAAGCATCGGGTCGATATCGCTGGCTCGCCGGCGCACGATCAGTTCCATCGCCCGTGTGCCCTTTGGCGCACGCAGTTTGACCACGCGCTGCCCTTCGAACGTCAGTCGTTCCCTGTCAACCCCATAACGTTCGAACAGCCAGTCAGGGAGCAGCGCCCGATAAACATGCTCTTTATCAGCGTCATCAAGATCGTTGATCAGTCTGATCGATCGCGGGAAAAATTCTTCTCCCAAGCGTTTTTATCCCTCAGCGCTCTCGTATCCGTTCCTTCAGTGCCTGGCGAATTTCGCGGTCAGAGTCCCGCTTTGCAATCGCCTGGCGCTTATCATACAGCTTTTTGCCCTTCGCAAGCGCAATCTCGACCTTTGCCCGCCCACGTTCCAGAAAGATCATGAGCGGAACAACCGTATATCCTCGTTCACGCATACGCGAGATGATCTGAGCAATTTCGCGGCGATGGAGCAGAAGCTTGCGCGGGCGCAGGGGGTCAAATCTGCCGTAAATTCCTGCCTGTTCATACGGCGAGATATGAACATTGAGCAGCCACAGCTCGCCGGAACGCTCCTCGACAAAACCATCTGTGAGATTGATCCTGTTGGCGCGGATCGACTTGATTTCCGCCCCGGTCAGCACCAACCCTGCCTGAAAAGTCTCCTCGATCGCGTAATCGTGAGACGCTTTTCTGTTTCTGGAAATAATCTTGATACCTTCGCTCATGGCGAACCTGCCAGTATCCCTTCAAGCAGCCGCACTGCCTCGATCAATTCAACATCCATGCCATCCGGATCTGGTTCAGTCACGTAGTCCGGTATCAGTCCCTGACCTTCAAGCGGCTGTTGTGCGGGGGTAAACCATTCGGAAGCCGTCACATGAAGCGAGGAACCGTCCGAAAGCGGAAATATCTGCTGAACTGTGCCCTTCCCATATGTCCGCTGGCCGATCAGCGGCGCACGTCCGCTGTCCTGAATGGCTCCAGCCACAATCTCCGCTCCGCTTGCCGTGCCTCCGTTGACCAGCACAACCAGCGGCAGATCAGCGCCAAGACCACCAGCCGAAGCGTTATAGGGCGTTTCGCCCTGCATGTCACGTTCATAAACCAGAACGCCATCTCCGATAAACTCATCAGATACAGTGATGGATTCCTGGAGCAGTCCACCTGCATTGTTACGCAGATCCAGCACCAGCGCCTGAACGTTACTTTCCCGCAGTTCTGTGAGCGCGGTACGAAGCTCCTCAGGCGTGCGGCTGGTAAAACGGATGATCTGTACGTAACCCAGGTGATCATTATCCGGCAGCGTCCGCCAGACGACGGAAGGCACATTGACGACGGCAAACGGCACAAACGTCGTCAGGATCGAGGCATCGCGGGCACGCCTGACGGTGAGTTCAACACCGTTTCCATCCCTCACTTCACCTCGCAGCATCTGATCAATCGTATCCTGAGGCAGGGTCACATCCAGATCCTGACCATCGATCTGAAGCAGCACATCCCCCTCTTCAATTCCTGCTGCCTGAGCTGAGCTTCCCTCAAAAGGATACAGAAGCATCTCGCCCGCT
>SZPD01000047.1 GCA_030263515.1 Anaerolineae bacterium CFX9
CGGAAGCATGGTAGCCGTTCTTCGCCTGATGATGGCGGGCATGCGTTCATTTCTATAGTTTATATTTCCCCACTCCCTTGTTTTTACGGTTCTTGTCTAGAATACGCGCTAGAATTATACTTATCGGTCATATCACACCGCCTTTAGACTCATAAAGTCTCCCGGCATGAGGAGTAAGTTCGTTGGCAAAATCACGCACTGAACAGCTCGTTGCGCGTTTGCGCGATCTCCAGGCGAGTTCCGGTGATATTGAGGCGTGCGCTATCGTCAGCGTGGACGGCTTGAGCATCGCTTCGTCGCTGCCACCGGGAACTGAGGAAGACCGCGTCAGCGCGATGTCCGCCGCGATGCTCTCACTGGGTGAACGTATCTCGATGGAGCTGCGGCGCGGGGCCCTGCATCAGGTATATGTCAAAGGTGAAAACGGATACGTCATCCTCACCGCAGTCGGCGAGGAAGCCGTGCTGACCGTCCTCGCCCGCAAGGAAGCCAAACCCGGTCTTCTGTTCCTTGATATTGGACGTGCCGTGCAAGACCTCAACGGCATGATCTAGCGTGGCGCTCGCTGGCGCTGCTCGCTGAGCCATGATGCCCACGATTCCTCCCAGCGGTCTTTTTTATCCAAACCGGTTCGTTCGCTACCTGTTCCTGGCGATGGAAGATGTCATGGGCACGCAGGGGCTGGCCAGCACCCGTGTCCTCGCCGAGTGGGAGGGCCCCTCTCTGCCCCCCGATGATCTTGAGCGCGCCGTCGATTTTGCCGCTCTGACGCGCCTCAACCTGGCGCTCAACGCCATGTATGGCGATCGCGGCGGGCGCGGCATGGCGCTGCGCGCCGGTCGATCCTGGTTTGCGCATGGGCTGCATCACTTTGGCGCGCTGCGCGGCGTGGCAGACCCTGCCTTTCGCGCGCTGCCGCTGGAACAGCGAACGCTGATCGGCATGCAGGCGCTGGCAGAAGTTTTCACACGATTCAGCGATCAGTCCTCGCGGCTGATCGAACAGCCCGGCACATTTCAGTTCGTCGTGGCGCACAGCCCATTTGCGCACCGCATCAGCGCAGAGCGCCCGGTATGTCATCTGCTGGTCGGCGTACTTCAGGAAGCCCTGCGCTGGGTGAGCAACGGGCGTGATTACAGCGTCCGCGAAACTCACTGCGTCGCCACCGGCAGCGAGAACTGTATTTTTGTCATCAACAGGCATCCGTTCGCCTGAGAGGACGTGTCATGGACAATCCCAGAATCCTGATCGTAGAGGACGATCCGGATGTATCGGAAATGCTCACCGCCTTCTTCCGCGCCAGCCAGTACGAGGTGGTGACGGCAGCATGGGGCGAGGAAGGGCTGCGCGCCGCGCACCAGGACACCTTCAGCCTGATCATGCTCGATATCCGCCTGCCCGATATCAGCGGTTACGATGTCTGCCGTCAGCTTCGGCTCGACCGGCGTACCGCCACCGTCCCGATCCTGTTCCTGACCGAAAAACGTGACCGCGTGGATAAACTCCAGGGACTGGAACTGGGCGTGGTTGATTACATCACCAAGCCATTCGATATTCAGGAACTGCGGCTGCGCGTCCGCAACGCGATCCAGCGTGCCAGCCAGCAGACTCTGCTCAACCCGATCACCGAGCTGCCGGATACTCAGCTTGTTGAGGAACGGCTTGCCGGGCTGATCAGCGCAGCGCGCCCATGGACGGTGCTGCTCTTTACACTGGTCGGCATGGAGCGCCTGCGCGAAGTTTACGGTTTTGTGGCGGCGGACGAAATGCTGCGCGCCGTGACCATGATCATGCGCGGGGCCTGTCGTGCGTTTGGCGACGACAGCGACTATATCGGGCATTTCACCGCGGATCAGTTTGTCATCCTCACCCAGCCGGAACGTGCTGCGGAGATCCGACGGCGTGCTGAGGCGCGCATCGGGTATTCGCTGGAGACCTTCGACCGGCTCAAGGAAGGTGACAGCAGCGCCCTGCGGCTGATCGTCGGTATGGTCACATCAGATGAGGGGCCTTTCGACAGCTATGAAGCCCTGCGCGACCACCTGATCGCATCGATCAGCGCTGCGAGCTAGCGCCCTGCTGCCCGCCTCGCTCAACACAAACGCATTTCCCCGCGCGTGCCCCGCAGTTGATCGCGCCGGCTAAGGGCTGGATGAATACTGCTGCCGAAAGCGAACCGCAGGACGCTATAATCGGTATCAGAGATAAAAGGACTCTGACCATGCGTGCGATAGCCATCCTGATCGGCGTGCTGCTCATCAGCGCAGTGCCCGCCTTTGCCCAAACCTCCAACCCCACACCTGCCCAGCAGCCAGCGACCGGTCAGACCGGAGGCATGGGACCCTCGATCGTCGCGCCGGAGCTGTTCAACCGCGGCATGTCGGCGCTGGATAATCAGAATTTCGACCAGGCGCTGCTCGATTTCAGCCTGCTGATCCTGCTCAACCCGACCTTCAGCCAGGGATACTATGGACAGGCCGTCGGCTATCTGGGACGGCAGGAACTCGATCAGGCATTTGCCGCTGCCGAGCGCGCGCTGGAAACCGCCCCCGCCAACAACAATTATCGCGCCTCGATCCACGCGCTGATCGGCGAACTGTACGTCTATCGTAACGATGCCGACAGCGCGATCGAAGCCTATCAGCGCGCCGCTGAGCTTGCGCCGAGCAGCGAGTATTTCGTCAACCTGGCGATTCTGATGGTGCAGGCGCGCCGTTACGAAGAAGGGATCCGCGCGCTTGACTCGGCGATTGAGCTGACGCCCGATGATCCGGTGCTGCTGATCTATCGCGCCTTCACCTATAACGCGCTCGGCGAACTGCTGCCTGCTGCGCAGGATTACTTCGCCTTCGTTCAGGCGATCGCCACGGAAACCCGCCTCGGCAGACCGCTGGTCGCCAATGTGCCGCAGTTTGTCAATATCACCGAAGGCGTTGTGTATCGCTTCGGGCTGACGGCGGAAGCCGGGCAGATCGTCACGATCCGCGCTGAAGGGCGGCCGGGCGACTCGATCGATCCCCTGATCATCCTGCTTGACGCCAGCGGCAGCGTGCTCGCCGCCGACGATGACAGCGGCGCGGGCAGCCGCGTCAACTCGCGGATTGCCGATTTCGTCATCCCCGCCGACGGCACATATACCGTCCTGCTGACCCATTCGCTGGGTGGAGCTACTGGCGAAGTCGCGATTGGGATACAGTTTGCGCAGACGGAATCCGCCACCGAAGGAGAATAAACCCGATGCCAACGCTACAGCCGCGTATCGACGCGCTGCGCCAGATCATGGATCGCCGGGGAACGGATGCGATCATGATCGTGCCCGGCTGGAACATGGTCTATTTCACCGGCCTTGAGTTTCACCTGAGCGAGCGCCCGATACTCGCCATCTTTACCCGCGCCGGACTGGGGATCATCCTGCCGAAGCTCGAACAGCCAAAGCTGAGTCAGCGTCCCGATCTCGGCGCTCAGCCTTTCGCATGGGACGACTCAGAGGGGTTCATGGGCGCGTTTGAGCGCGCAATCGATGCTCTGAACCTGCGCGGCAAAACGATCGGTGTGGATGGTATGACCATGCGCCTGAGCGAGTGGCTGGCGCTGACGAGTATCGATTCGTCGCTGAAGCCGCTCAAGGTCGAGGATGACCTGACGCGCATTCGTGCCCGCAAGCAGCCGGACGAGATCGCGCAGATGCGCCGCGCCGTCGAGATCAGCGAACGCGCGCTGGCGCAGCTTCTCAGCGAGATTCAGCCCGGCATGACCGAACAGCAGATCGGCGCGCGGCTGAATCAGCTTCAGATGGAGCTGGGCGCGCACGGGCTGGCATTTGACTCGCTGATTCAAACGGGACCGAACAGCGCCAGCCCGCACGGATTCACGACCGATCGCGTGCTTCAGCGAGATGAGCTTCTGCTGATCGATTACGGCTGCAAGGTGAACGGCTATCCATCAGATATCACCCGCACTTTCGTGATCGGCACGCCGACGGATGAGATGAAGCGGATCCATGAGGTGGTCCTGCGCGCCAACGAAGCTGCCCGCGCCGTCGGCAGGCCCGGCGTTGCGATGGGCGAGCTGGATCGCGCCGCCCGCGACGTGATCGAGGCGGCCGGTTATGGCGCTTATTTCACCCACCGCACCGGGCATGGACTGGGACTCGATCCGCATGAAACGCTGCCGCAGATCGCGCCGAATTTCCCCGATGTACTGGAACCGGGCATGACGTTCACCATCGAGCCGGGAATCTACATCAGCGGGCTGGGCGGCGTGCGCATTGAGGACAACGTTCTCGTCACCGACGACGGACTGGAGTCGCTGACGACGTTCCCGCGCGCGCTCACGTTCAGCGCGTAGGAAGCGATGATGCTGCGCCTTCTCGTCACTGGGGGCAGCGGGCTGCTCGGCAGCGCCGTCGTTCGGCATCTGCGCGCCTGCGGTCATGAGGTCCTGAGCGCTGACCGCGTGCCCCCGCCAGACCGTGCCGGACGCTACAAGCTGGTCGATATCGAGGATACCGGGCAGGTCTATTCAGTGGTGCGCGGGATGGACGCCGTGGTGCATCTGGCAGCCATTCCCCGCCCGCAGTACGACGCGCCGGAAGTGGTCTTCCGCACCAACACGATGGCGATGTTCAACGTGATGGAAGCCGCCGCCGCGTTCGGCGTGCCGCGCGTGATCTATGCCTCCAGCATCTCGGTGCTGGGATTTCCGTTCTTCACACAGCCGCTCAGCCCGGCATACCTGCCCATCGATGAGGATCATCCGCGCCTGCCACAGGATGCCTATGCGCTCTCGAAGGCGCTCGGTGAGGAGATCGCCGCGGCATTTGTGCGGCGGCAGGGCGGCGCGCTGACGGTCATCAGCCTGCGCTACCCGTGGATTCATACCCCTGAATCGTTCGCTGAGCAGATCGTCCCGTTGTGGAACCAGCCAGCGCCTGATGCGGCTGCCAACCTGTTCAGCTATGTCGATGCGCGTGATGCGGCTGAGTCTGTGCGGCTGGCGCTCGAAGCGCCCGTGAACGGTCATGAAGCCTTTTTCATCAGCGCGCGCGATTCGTTCATGCCGCAGGAAAGCGCTGCGCTGGCGGCTGCGCATTTCCCGACGGCTGAGATACGCGCCGGGCTGACGGGTCATGCTTCGCTGCTCAGCACACGGAAAGCGGCGCAGGCACTCGGTTTCGCAGCGCAGCACTCATGGCGGGATTACGGCGTGCGCTGACGGCTCACGGCTCGATTCTGACTGGCACGTTCAGCAGCCATGCCTGATACAGCGCGCGAAAGAACGCTTTCAGCTCAGCGATCGTGCGGTCATCCTCTCCTGCATGCGCGAGTTGAAAGGGATAGCGCGCCAGCCTGTCCTGAGCGGAAAGTTCGCCGCGCAGGATTTCGACCAGATCGCTGGCTTCCAGCGCGCGCGGGATGGCTCCTGCAAACAGCAGCAGGATGGCGGCGTAGGCGGGCTGCACCGCGCCCTGCAGAAAGAGCATGTCGAACAGGTGATCGGCGGTGACGACGAATTCCGCCATATCTCGTCCGCGCAGCCGTCGTTCCTCAAAGTAGACCGGATTGGCGCGCAAAGGCTTGACGGGCGATTCACGCTCATCGAGTTTATGCACACTGTCGCGCAGCAGAAACCACAGGATAGGCTCATCAATATCGGGCATCCGGTCAAGCAGCCAGGCTTCCGCAGCATCGCTGATCGGATAGCTGATCTGGGCATAACAGCCGAAAGGCTCGCCGCGCAGGTTCGCCGGGCAGCCCTGACAGGCGGGCGCATACGGCTCAAGCTCAGCGGCAAAATCGAGCACATCCTGCACCACGTAAAGCTGTGTATCCTCTCCGGTACGCGTGAACTCGAAGCCCATCTCGCTGGCGGGGCGGGTGTCCCCTGCCGCGCGGAACTCGCGGATGACGATCTCGGCGCGCTCACGGGCTTTTACACGCTCGATGATGCCTTCGGTCGTCAGTGCCTGCTTCGGCGCGCAGTCGTAATCCACCACATAATCGATCGCCATAACGATTGTGTATCCTCTGTTCCACCCTGTCGCAAAGTGCGCCGGGGATTATAATCCATCATCTGCCGTCTCATGGGGAGACGGCGTTTTGTATCACCCATGAAAGGGGAAAGCGCTCATGGAAGCGTGTCTTCAAATCCTTCGTTAACGCCCTCGTGATCGGCGTCTCCGTTGCCGCGCCGGTCGGACCCATCGGCGTCCTGATCATCCAGCGCACGCTGGCGCGCGGGCGGCGGGCAGGCTTCATCACCGGGCTGGGCGTCGCCACCGCAGACGCTGCCTACGCCACCTTTGCCGCGTTCGGCATCACCCTCCTCAGTTCTGTACTTATCAGCGCAGCGCCCGTCATCCGCCTCGTCGGCGGCTTATTCCTGCTCTATCTGGGAATCAGGACGCTGCTCAGCCAGCCTGCCAGCAAGGCGGCATCTCTCGAAGCCAGCAGCCGCCGTGCGCATCTCTCATCCTTTGGGGCGGCCTTCCTGCTCACCATCACCAATCCGATGACGATCCTCATGTTCGCGGGCATCTTCGCCGGCGCTGGTCTGGCGACGACGGATCCGCTGTGCGCGGCGTTGACGGTGCTGGGAATCTTCACGGGGTCGGCGCTGTGGTGGCTGATCCTCAGCACAGGGGTCAGCCTGCTGCGCGGGCGCATCACGCCGACTCTGCTGGTATGGATCAATCGGGCATCCGGCACGATCATCGTCATCTTTGCCGCGCTCACGCTGGCGGGGCTGTTTACAGGCGCGGCGTAATGACAGTGAGATGGCAGCGCGCCTACTGCGTAGTTTCTGCCGTTTTCTTCTCGTCCCCCGTCCGCCACGACTCGATCAGGATCAGCAGCACGCCGAAAACGATCGCATGATCGGCAAGGTTGGAAACATTCGAGATCAGTCCGGGAATGGTGTAGTGGATGAAGTCGATGACTGCGCCGTGATCGATGCGGTCAATGGCGTTGCCGAGCGCGCCGCCGCACAACAGTCCGATACCGATGCGAGACAGCCCGGCATGCGCTGGCAGGCGCGGGAAGTAGTAGATCATGGCGAGCGTGACGACGACGGCGATGATCAGGAAAATGTCGCTGCCCTGCGGCAGGAATCCGAACGCTGCGCCGGTGTTCTGGCTGTAGGTGATGCGGAACAGCGGGCTGAGGAAGGGGATCAGGTCGATGCTCTCACCCAACTGCAAGGCGTTCATCACGATCCGTTTAGTCACCTGATCGATGATCAGCACCAGCAGAATGAGTGCAAAGAGGCGGAGCCAGCGGGAAGTCATGGCGGCTATTGTATCAGAGATCTGGCGCGGCGTATGAGAGTGATTGCTGAGAAAGGCGGCAGGTGATGACAGCCAGCGTGATCATCCTGGGCGACCAACTGCTTGAGGATCACCCGGCGCTGCGAGGGCATGACCCGGCGTCGGCGCGCGTGGTGCTGATCGAGAGCGAGCGACGGCTGCGCAGCCTCCCCTATCACCGCAAGAAACAGGTGCTGATCCTGAGCGCCATGCGCCATTATGCGGACGGTCTGCGCAGGCGCGGCTTCAGGGTCGATTATCGGCGTGCCCGAACGTTCAGCGAGGGGCTGCGAGAGCATCTTGCCGAATATGCGCCGGAACGCCTTGTGATGATGGCCGCCAGCGAGTTCAGCGCGCGGCGGGCGCAGTCACAGCTTGCCGATACCCTTCACCTGCCGGTGGATGTGCTGCCGAACGCGCAGTTTCTTGTCGAGTCATACGATCCGTTCCCTGATCCGGACAGGCGTGTCATCATGGAGACGTTTTACCGTGCCATGCGTCGGCATTTCCGCGTACTGATGGCGGGCGCAGACCCGGCCGGCGGGGCGTGGAATTTCGACCATGAGAACCGCAGGCCGCTGCCGAAATCACTCACCCCGCCGCCGCTGGAGGGCTTCCCGCCGGATGCGATCACGCAGCAGGTGATGGCAGAAGTCGAGGCGGCGGGGCATGGCGTTGGCACGACCGAGGGCTTCGCCTATGCCGTCACGCATGAGGGCGCGCGGCGGGCGCTGGATGCTTTCATTGCGCAGCGGCTGCCTGATTTTGGCGCTTATGAGGATGCCATGACGCGCCGGCATCGCACGCTCTTTCACTCGGTGCTCTCCCCTTACCTGAACATCGGACTGCTCACCCCGATGATGCTGGTGCGGGCGGCCGAAGCTGCCTTTGAGCGCGGTGATGCGCCGATCAACTCGGTCGAGGGTTTTATCCGCCAGGTGATCGGCTGGCGCGAATACATGTACTGGCAGTACTGGCGACAGATGCCGGCGCTGCTGGAAAAGAATTACTGGAACGCGCGCCGTCCGCTGCCCGCGTTCTTCTGGACCGGCGAAACACCGATGAACTGTCTGCGCTATACCCTGCGCGATCTGGAGGAGACTGCCTACTCTCATCATATCCAGCGGCTGATGCTGATCAGCAGTTTCTGCCTGATGGCGGGTGTCGAGCCGCAGGCGGTGGTGGCGTGGTTTTCCAGCTTCTATATCGACGCCTATGACTGGGTGATGCAGCCTAATGTGGTGGGGATGGGGCTGAACGCGGACGGCGGGATCACGGCGACCAAGCCATACATCTCCAGCGCCAGCTATATCCACAGGATGGGCGACTACTGCTCAGGCTGCGCGTTTGATCACCGTCAGCGTCACGGCGATCGAGCCTGTCCGTTCAACCTGCTGTACTGGAACTTCCTGATCCTGCATGAGCAGACGCTGCGCGCTCATCCGCGTTTCGGGCAGGCGGTGCTGGGACTGCGGCATCTGAGCGAGGACGATCGTCGGGCGATCAGCGTGGAGACGGCGGCGTTTCTCGACGGGCTTGCCTGACCGTGCATCATCGCCATGAACAGCGAGCGCTCTCCCCGCGGGGAAGGCGCTCAATCTGCATTTCGTAGGGGGTATCCCGTCAGCCGGAACACCGTCCGAGGAGGGGTCTAACTGGGGGACACCCCCATACGATTGCGATTAGACACAGATCACCTCCTTTGCACTCAATGGACGATATTTCCAGTATAGGGCATTTTCGGCGCAGCGCAACTAACCATTTGATGAGGGAGAAGTGGAGAGCAGGTTAAAACGGGAAAGACGGCCATCTCTGCGCGGGGCGCGCAAAACGCGGTAGAATGGGCGGCAAATTCTCATGCAAAAGAGCATCTGGAAGAATATCTCATGGCAACCATTCACCTTGTCACCGATGTTCCGGGGCCCAAGAGCCTGGCGCTGGCGGCGCGCCGCGAAGCTGCCACTGCGCGCGGGGCTGCCAAAGCCTCGATGATCGCCATCGAACGCGCAGAGGGGGCGGTGCTGACCGATCTGGACGGCAATACACTGCTCGATTTCGCGGGCGGGATCGGCGCACTGGCGGTTGGGCACTGCCCGCCGAACGTCGTCGATGCCATCCGAGATCAGGTCGAGAAGCTGATTCACTTCTGCGCCATCGTGGGAACCTACGAACCTTATGTGCGTGTGGCGGAGCTGCTCAATGAGATAGCGCCGGGGGATTTCGCCAAGAAGTCGGTGCTGGTCAACAGCGGCAGCGAAGCCAACGAAACAGCGGTCAAGATCGCCCGCGCGCATACCAAACGTCCGGCGATCATCGTCTTTGAGGGCGCTTATCATGGGCGCACCAACCTGACGCTGGCGATGACGAGTAAATATGGACTGTTCAAGAAAGGGTTCGGTCCGTTTGCGCCAGAGGTCTACCGCCTGCCATTCCCCAATCTCTATCGCCGTCCTGCCGGGATGAGTGAGGAAGACTATCTTGATGACTGCATCGCCCGGCTGGATAACGCGCTGATCGCGCAGGTCGATCCGGAAGCGGTCGCCGCGATCGTGATCGAGCCGGTGCAGGGAGAAGGCGGCTTCATCCCCGCGCCTGCCCGCTTCCTGGAGCGCATCCGCGAGATCTGCACGCAGCATGGAATCGTCATGATCGCTGATGAGGTGCAGTGCGGTTTCGGGCGCACCGGACGGCTGTTCGCTGTCGAGCATTACGGTATCGTGCCGGATATGATCGTCACCGCCAAGTCGATCGCTGCCGGGATGCCGCTCGCCGCCGTGACAGGGCGCGCCGAGATCATGGATGCGCCGCATCCGGGTGGCTTGGGCGGCACGTACAGCGGCAACCCGCTTGCCTGCGCCGCCGCGATCGAAGCGATCGAGATGATCCGCCAGCCCGAATTTTTGCAGCGCGCCTGCGATGTCGGCGACCGGCTGCGCAGTCACCTGCTGCGCATCCAGGACGCCAACGAGATGGTTGGTGATGTGCGCGGGCTGGGCGCGATGGTGCTGATGGAGTTCGTCACCAACCGCGAGACCAAGACTCCGCTGGGCGCGGCAGAAACTGTGCAGGTCGTGCAGGAATCGCTCAAACGCGGCGTCGTCGCCATGCGCGCCGGGTTGTATGCCAACGCGATTCGTCTGCTGCCGCCGCTGAACATCAGCGATGAGCAGATCGACGAAGGTATGGGCGTGATCGCTGAAGCCACGGCAATCGTCAACCGCCAGGTGATGAGTGCGGTCACCACGTAGTCAGAAACTGATCGAACAGACGAGAAAACGCCGTTCTACACCGAACGGCGTTTTTGCTGGCTGGTCACTGGAAAGTCGCCAGATTCGCTCAAATGTGCTATTATTGAGCGAATACCGATCTACCAGGGAGAAGCTAAATGTACGGTCTCATGGGGAAGATCAGCGCGCAGCCGGGACAGCGTGAAGCGCTGATCGGACACCTGATCGACGGGCTGCGTCACCTGAGCGCGCTTGACGGCTGTTATGCCTATATCATCAGCCGTGCCGCTGATGATCCGGATGGCATCTGGGTGACGGAGGCCTGGCGCAGCGCTGAGGATCATCTGGCATCGCTCAGCAATGAGGGCGTCCGCGCGGTGATCACGGCGGCGCGACCACTGATCGCCGGTATGAGCGATCGCGTTGAGTTTGAACCTGTGGCGGGAAAGGGATTATTGTACCCGCAGAGCTAAGGCACAGCCGGCATCGAATCGGAGGAAATTCTAAACTCCCATCCAGCGGCAGGTGACCGGGCCGCCGTGCTGATCCGGGTTGGGACCGCCCCAGTCCGGATGCAGCGCATCCCACCCCGCCAGATACCCGCGCTCGCCATACACCTGTTCATAGGCTGCGGGTGAAAGCTCAGCGTCGCCAATCGCGATGGCATGGATATGAATCGGCGAGTTCGGGTACAACTGCCCGGTATCGCGCAGCCAGGCCGCAAAGCCCGCTGCCCGCAGCGCCTCGATCATCCGATCGATCTCCTCGCTCAGGATGCGCCCATCAGTCCAGGAGCGCACGCTCAGATCGACCGCGCCGCCAGCGTCATGCGTGCCGAAGCTGGCCGCCAGCGTCCCGCCCGTGTAGCTTCCCTGCGTGATGCCATTACGGAAGCTCTGTGTGCCGCCCATTGCGCGGTAAAGCCGCTGCGCCTGATCGAGCATGGAGAGCGTCCGCTGGTTGAGCGTGCCACCCCGCAGACGAATCCTGCTGTAGTCATCCGGCGGGGCCAGGCAGCCTTCAGCTTCACGCACGCCATCTTCGCCGACCACCCACCAGCGATCGACACCGTTCGAGCCATCCGTGCGGACGCGCGTGCCGCGTGGCTCCAGCCAGTACTGCCCGGTAGCTGCGTCCCCTTCAGCGATCCAGCCGGCAGCGCCATCGCGGGCATGATGATATGCCACCTGCCACCAGCGGAAACCATCCGCGCATGCGCCGCCCCCCAGCACGGTGAACATGCCGTATTCCGGCACAGTCAGCAGGCGGGCAGCGCTGCGGCTCGGTTCTGCGCGCAGGTTGACGGCGTTCCCGCCCGTAGTGCGTCCCTCCTGCCCGACGATCAGACGGGGCGGCAGGCTGTCACAGTCGGCAGCGGGCTGGGCGAGGGCGCTCCATGCTGCCACCGCGATCAGGATCGCCAGCGTCAGCATGATGAAGGCGAGTTTACGCATCGCTTAAATTCCTCAAAAAAACACTTCGCGGACATTGAACGTGAAGCCGGGCAGGATCGGTCTTGATGGTCGTTCGCTGCGGTTGAGCGGCCATCATTCAGCTTCCTTCGGCTTACTGCTCACGGGTGAGCTGAAGCCGGTAACGCCCCGTCGTCGTCCCGGCGGGACCCTGATAGCGGGTGGCGATGATGTAGTAGCGGCCGTCCGCCGGGATGACGAAACGGGAGATGAGTGAATTCTGGCTGTTCTCGCTGTCATCATTGCTGGCGATCTCGCGCTGGGTGGCATCCCGCAGCGAGAGGAACGCATCGATCGTGCCGCTCAGGCGCGTCATACGGATCGTGATCACATCCCCCTGCGAGGCGATAAATTCGTAGTAGATGGCAATCCGCGAATCAGTGATCTCACCTTCCATCGTCTGCCCATAGGCGATCGAAATGGCGGCGAGCGGCGATGTGCCCAGCCCACCGCTCTGCGCATTTTCGAGCGTGAGCACGAACGTCCCGGCACTGCGGCCGGCGGCATTGCCGAACCGCGATGCGATGATGACGTAGGTTCCGTCTTCGCCGATGGTCACGCCGCGGATTTCGGCATCGAGCGTGCCTGTGCCGATCGCGTCATCATTCTCGGCGATGATCACGCCGGCGCTGTTGACAACCTGCACGAACGAGTCGAGATCGCCGCTCATGCGCTGCATGCGCACGCTGACGAGATCGCCGCGCTGTGCCCGGAAGGTGTAGTAGACCTGCGGCTGCAAGTCGGTGATCTGGTTGATGACCGCATCGCCATAGCGCAGCGCTGTGCCGGAGGATGAACTGGCTCCAAGCCGATCGACCGACAGGCTGAAGCTGCCCGCCGTCGTGCCGAGCTGGTAGCCAAAACGCCCGACGATCACAAAATAGCGATCGCTGCGGGGCAGGCGCAGGCTTTGCAGGCGGATATCGCGCGCGCCGCTGCCCTCACGGATGGCGTCATCGCGCAGCGCCACTACCGATCCTTCGCTGTCCACCAGCGTCAGGATCGGATCGAGATCGCCCTGGTTGACGCGCAGATCGATCGTCACCAGATCGCCGCGCAGTCCATCGAACCGGTAGGCGATCCGCGGCGTGCTGGCGTTGATCGTGCCGTTCACGCTCAGACCGTACGTCAGCTCGATGGCGCTGGATGGATCCGGCGTCATATCCTGTGCCTGTGCGGGCAGCGTCATCAGCAGGCACACGGCCACCATGGCCGGGAACAGGCGGGTCGATCGTCGCAGGATATGGCAGATTATCGTCATCATAACGCCCATTGTACGCACGGAACTGGACCTTGCAATCTCTGTCAGCCACCCGCACACTAATCGTATGGATACCATCCGAGTGTACCCTCAGGTGACTTTACCTGACGATGCAGAGATCGACGACTTCGTCATCCTGGGCAAGCCGCCGCGCGGCGCGCAGCCGGGCGAGAAAGCGCTGATCCTGGGCGCGGGCTGCGTCATCCGCTCTCACACCGTGATCTACGCGGGAAACATCATCGGCGTCGGTTTGCAGACCGGTCATCACGTCGTCATCCGCGAGGACAACCAGATCGGCGATCATGTCAGCATCGGCATGCACAGCATCGTTGAACATCATGTCGTGATCGGCAGTCGTGTCCGCTTGCACAGCCGCGTTTTCGTGCCCGAATACAGTGTGCTGGAGGATGACTGCTGGCTGGGACCGGGGGTGATGGTCACCAACGCGCGCTACCCGGTCAGCCGGGGCGTCAAGGATCGGCTGGCGGGGGCGATCATCGAGCGCGGAGCCCGGATCGGCGCAAATGTCACGCTGCTGCCGGGTGTGCGCGTCGGCCCCAATGCGCTGATCGGCGCGGGCGCGGTCGTGACGAAAGATGTGCCTGCGGGCGCGGTCATGATCGGCAACCCGGCACGTTTTCTGCGCCATATCAGCGAGATCGATGTTTACAGCTAAAAGCGGCAGCCCGCAGCGACGTATTCAAGAGGTTCGTGTATGGCGAATATCCCTCTCGTAGATCTGAAAGCGCAGTATCAGCGCATTCAGCCGGAGATCGACGCGGCTGTTGCGCGCGTCCTGGCGCATACCGGCTTCATCGGCGGGGAAGAAGTCCGGCAGTTTGAGAACGCCTTTGCAGCGTTTCAGCGCACGCGGCACTGTGTCGGCGTCGCCAGCGGGACGGCGGCGATCTTTCTGGCGCTGAAAGCGCTCGGCATCGGCGAAGGCGACGAGGTGATCACAACGCCGCACACGTTCATCGCCACGGTTGAGCCTGTCGTACAGGTCGGCGCGAGGATCGTGCTGGTTGATATTGATCCGGCAACCTACAACATCGATCCGGATCGTATCGAGGCGGCAGTCACGCCGCGGACGAAAGCGATCATCCCCGTGCATCTCTATGGACAGCTTGCGCCGATGGACGCCATCGCGGCGATCGCGGCGCGGCATGATCTGCGCATCATCGAGGATGCCGCTCAGGCGCACGGCGCAGAGCTGAACGGTCAGCGCGCCGGAGCATGGGGCAGCGCGGCGTGCTTCAGCTTCTATCCCGGCAAAAATCTTGGGGCCTATGGCGATGCGGGAGCCGTCTGCACCAATGACGACGCGCTGGCAGCGCAGATCGCCCGGCTGCGCGATCACGGGCGCGCCAGCAAGTATGCGCACGACGAGATCGGGTATGGCGAGCGGCTGGACGCGCTTCAGGCGGCGGTTCTGGGCGTGAAGCTGGCGCATCTCGACGCATGGAATGAGGCTCGCCGCCAGATCGCCGCGCTCTACGACCGCGCCCTGGCGGGTATCCCCGGTGTGCGCGCGCCTTTCCGGATGGCAGGCGCACAGCATGTCTATCATATCTACTGCGTCCGGGTAGAAGGCGATCGCGATGCTGTCCTGCGCGATCTGCATGCGCGCGGCATCGGCGCGGGCATCCATTATCCGATCCCGCTGCACCGGCAGGCGGCGCTGCGCGATTATGGCTGGGCGGAAGGGGCATTTCCGCATGCCGAGCAGGCCGCCAGCAGCATCATCAGCCTGCCGATCTTCCCGGAGATGACCAGCGATCAGGCGGAAGAAGTTGCCGCCGCGCTTGCTGAGGTAATGGCACAGCACGCCTGAATTTCCGGCTGTCAACATCCTGCTAATGGCTGGGGCTGTCTTCCGTTTTTAGGGCAGGATGGCAGCGGATGGGTTGGTGGGGCACTGCGTGTGCGAGATTTCCCACTCTCAAAAACAAGTACGGACAGCCATAAGGCTGTCCGTACTTTTCTACAAACCGGATGTTGTTCTCATGGAAGCCGCTTTAGCGTGAGGCCGCCTGTTTGTAATGCACCTCAGCCAGATCGCGGAGCCGCGCCGCCGCCTGCTCCGGCGTCAGATCGCGCTGCGCCTCGCCCAGCATCTCAAAGCCGACCATGAACTTCCGCACCGTCGCCGAGCGCAGCAGCGGCGGGTAAAAATGCGCATGAAGCTGCCAGTGACGCATATCCGCCTCAAGGTGATCGCCTGTCGGCGCGCCATGCCAGCCCATCGAGTAGGGGAAGGACGTTTCAAACAGGTTGTCGTAGCGCGTCGTCAGCCGCTTGAGAATATCCGCCAGGGCGTCGCGCGCCGCCGGATCGAGATCCGGCAGACGCAGCACATGACGGCGCGGCAGCAGCAGCGTTTCGAACGGCCAGACCGCCCAGTATGGCACGACCGCGATCCACTCTTCGTTGGAGACGACGATCCGCTCACTGCGATCGCTTTCGGCGCGGGCGTAATCCACCAGCAGCGGCGCGCCATGCGCTTCAAAATACAGCCGCTGGTGATGATCCTCGGCGTGCGGCTCGTTCGGAATGAAGCTGCTCGCCCAGATCTGCCCATGCGGATGCGGATTGGACGCGCCCATCGCCTCGCCCTTGTTCTCGAAGACCTGCACCCAGCGATACTGCGCGCCCAGTTCGGTCACCTGCTCTGCCCACAGATCGACGACGCGGCGGATGGCGGCATGATCCATTTCCGGCAGCGTCAGATCATGGCGGGGCGAAAAACAGATCACGCGGCAGGTTCCGCGCGTGGCTTCCAGATGAAACAGATCATCAGTTGCGATACCGCTGGTCGGCGGCGCATCCGCCAGCAGCGCGGCGAAATCATTGGTGAAGACGAATGTCTCGGTATAGACCGGGTTGCGGACGCCGCCAGCCCGTTCATTACCGGGGCACAGATAGCAGGTGGGGTCGTGCTGCGGGCGTGCCGCCGTCGCGATGCGCTCGACCTGCCCCTGCCACGGACGTTTGGTGCGGTGCGGCGAGACGAGGACGTATTCCCCGGTCAGCGGGTTGCGGCGGCGGTGCGGATGTTCGGTCGGGTCAAACGTCATCATGAAATCCTCTTGTCAGCGTGTATCTTTCAGCCAGGGAAGGCTTCAAAGCCGGTGACTTCGTAGGGCACAACTCGGCCATCGACGGTGAAATTATCGACAAATTCGACAGCCATCAGCCCGGTATACGGGGCAGTGAAATTCAATGTCACGTTCCGGGAGTCCTCGGCGCTAAGCTGGATGATGGGGAAGCCATCCCGCAGCACGGCAAATGTCGGACGGCCAGCGTTGGGATCGGTCGTGGACATGATAATCGCGTATGGACGGCCCTCGATCACTTCCAGCGCGAACCGCCCGACAGCGTTGACCGTCAGCGCCGTCGTCTGTGGACGCTCGCTCAGCCGAGGCAGCGGATCGCTGATCACAGTGACCGTCACAGGTCCGCTGCCGCTCTCAGCGCGGATCATGATCGTCTGTCGCCCGGCATAACGGATGAACTCATCTTCCAGTTCCGGATCGAGGCCGCGCCCGCCATCCTGATCTGCGCTCCGCGTAGCATACGTCGGCCAGATCCAGAAAGCCGATGTATCGATATTGTTCTCCCCCACCACCCGCAGATCGTAGTTTTCATGCACCGCCGCTTCAAAGACGAAATAGGCGATCTCGCCCTCATTCATCTCAATCGTGACCTCAGCATCCGGCTCGATCGGCATCAGCTCCGGCATGAACCAGTTCATCTTGTACGATGCCGGGGAAAAAAGCCCGCCATACGGATTGCCCACTTCAAGGATGTATTCCCCCGTCTCCGGTGCAGTATAAGGACCGAGCACGATATCGCCGAGCGGATCGCGGCTTCTGAAGGGTGCGCTGGTCTGTGGCGTTCCGGTCGGAGGGAAGAGATCGATCTCGATATATTCTGAAGAGCTGAGGAAGAAGATGATCGAATCTCCCTCACTGAGCGTCAGGCTGTA
>SZPD01000476.1 GCA_030263515.1 Anaerolineae bacterium CFX9
CCGCGCGCCAGCGCGATCTGCGTCAGCGAGCTGCCGGGGGTTTCGGCGCGGAGCTGAACGACGGTTCCCTCACGCGCACGCAGGGGGGAGTCCGGCGGAAGATGCAGATCGTACAGGCTGTCGTCATCATAAACTTCGCGTCCGCGAGAGAAGGCGACCATCCGAACCTGCCGCGCCCAGCCGCTGCTGTCGGTGTCGCCTTCCAGCACGCCAAGCGAGAAGCTCGTATACTCGTCGTCCAGGGTCGTTACGGCGGCGCTGACCAGTTCCGGCAGCGTCTGTGCCATGTTGATGATCCGGCTGGCGGAATACAGACGTTCGATCTGCGCCAGCGCCATCTCGTTCTGGCGCAGCAGCATACGGTTATCGATGGCGACGCCTGCCTGATCGATCAGCGCGGTATAGACACGTTCCTCGCGCTCACTGAACGTCCGCTTCTCCGGGAATTCGATCATGATCACGCCGCGCCACTGACCACGGACGCTGAAGGGGATCATGACCAGCGCCTGCGCGCCGCGATCGCTGATGACCGCGCGCAGCACTTCATCCAGGCGGGGTTCGCGGCTGGTATCCGGGATGATCTGCACCTTGTCTGGCTGCATCCCGCTCAGGATCGGATGATCGGCAAGGTTCAGTTCCAGCCCGGTGAGCTGAATTTCTGCGGCGCGTTTTTCCAGCCGCGTCCAGTCTGCCGTGAACGCGATCTGCTGCGGCTGGCTCTCATAATCGCTGAAGACGCCGATCTGCCCGCCCGATGCATCGGGCATCACCGAGACGATGATCGCCTGCACAATGTCTTCCAGCGTGTTGGCTTCATTCAGCGACCGGCTCAGTTGATACAGCGTCGAGGTTTCCGCCAGGCTCGACTGGGTTTCCTCGAACAGGCGGGCATTTTCGATGGCGATGGCAACGCGATCTGCCACAGCGCGCATGATCGCCTGGTCGCTTTCAGAGAACGCTTCGCCCGCGTCCGTCTGCGCATCGATCACGCCGATCACCTCGCCGCGGATCGTGATCGGCATCCGGATCTGTGTCTCGGTCGTGAGCGGCGCGCTCTCGTCCTCGTCGATCAGGGCGCGCCCCGCTTCTGCGCTGCGCTCGACCTTCAGCAGGTCGTATTCATACACCGTCGGCAGCATCTCACGCGCTCCAGCATCTTCCCACGCCATGCGCGTGAGCTGACGGTTGAGCGTGTCGATCTGTTCAAAGCGCTGATTCGTCTCCACCAGCAGGCGCGCATTCTGTACGGCGACGGCGATCTGGTCTGCCAGAAGCTGGAATGTGCTGAGATCGTTCATCTCGAACGCGCCGGGCTGCACCGACTGAATGTCGAGCGCGCCGATCAGGCGGTCCGCCACCTGAAGCGGCAGCGCCATCTCGGAACGGGTGTCCGGCAGCAGCGGATTGAACCGGTGCGGCGAATCGCCTCCAGCGGTCTCTGTGTCGTTGACCACGACCGGTTTGCCGGTCGCCGTGACGCGGCCGATGACAGAGTCTGAGCCGATCGCCAGTTTGTGTTTCTGCGCCAGCAGTTTCTTTCCCGTTTCGCCATAGCTGTAGACCAGCACCGCGTTCTGTCCGACATCATCGATCAGGAACACCTGCGCATGGTAGAAGCCAAATTCCTCGCAGATCAGGTTGATGGCGCGGTTGAGCAGTTGATCGGTGTCGTAGAGTGTGGCGGTTTCGCGCCCGATGCGCGCCGCGATATCCAGGTTGCGCGCATAGCGCCCGACCTGCGATTCGATGTCATGCTGAAGCGTCTCGACGCGCTGTGCCATCATCTGGAAGGCTTCAAACAGCCGCCGGATTTCGTCGTCGGGGGGCAGGCTGGCAAGCGCCGGCGGGATCGCCGCACGTATCTGCGAGGCGCTGGCATCGCTTGCGACAGCCTCGTTTCCGAGCGACTGGCGCACCAGCGTCTCGGCGACGGTCGAGAAACCCTGAATTGGCGTCAGCACACGCCCCAGCACCACCCAGATCGAGCCGATGATCAGCGCCGCCATGATCGCCATGACGATGGCCGCCGTGAAGCCGTCGCTGATGCCCGCGGTCTGGATGGCGTTGAAGTCGTCGATCAGCACGACGCGCAGATAAGCGCCGAGCGTTTCCGGCAGGGCGATATCTGCTGTGGAGATGACACTGCTCTCACGGTTGACCGCCAGGTTGACGACCGCCTGGCTGGAGACGAATCGTTCCGTACGCGCCGTCTCGTTGATCAACTGTGCCGCCTGCGGCGCTTCTGCGATCAGCAGCATCGGGTTGCCGGCTGCGATATCGCGTACCAGCGGCCGGCCGGGATTTGCCGAGTCAAACCAGACGCGGTTTTCGGTATCGACCAGCAGGATGCGCCGCCCATCAAGCACCTCAACAGCCG
>SZPD01000477.1 GCA_030263515.1 Anaerolineae bacterium CFX9
TGGGTGGCCGCCCATTTTGTGTGCTGGCGGCGCGGCGCATTTTCCACCCGCCAGATTCGATAAACCAATGCTTTCGTTTCAAAGCTTGTTCTCCTCACGCAAAACCTCGGACTACCGCCGCCAAGCTGCTCTCGCCCTTCAGCAGCTTGTGTGATCGAGCAGTCGTTCGCGTTGACGGAGTTGTCTGCGGCGGCGGAGTAGCGGGCTAAACGCCCGCCCCTCACGCGCCGGGGGGCTTGGCGGAGCGCGCCTGCGCTCCGCCGCTGACAAGCGTCTTGCGCCGCTTGCCAGCGCGTGGGCGTGCGACAGCACGCCCACGTTCCGCACACGCAGCTCTGTCGCTCTTCAGAGTCTCCTCTCGACAGGTTGCTGGTTTCACACAACTTTCTGAGCCGCCCATCTCAGGGATTGGCGTTGCATCTCCAGTTGTACATCTCCCACAATGAGAAACAGAAGTTGTGCAACACGGAGAGGACATGTCTCAGAATTTCCCGCATCATGTCGGCATTCGACTGACACCAGCCGAATATGAAGGGCTGCAAAAGCTGGTCGCCGCAGCCGGATACAACCAATCCGATGTGATCCGCTTTCTGGTGCGAACCGCCGCCCAGCGCCCGGACATGGTGGCCTCTGGTCTGCGTCGTGAGAAGGTGAAACCGCGTGAGCCGCAAAGTTAATCCGCCGCAGTCGGTACGGGTGTATGCGCGAATCACGCCCGAACTGTATACCCTCTTGCAGCAGGTGCGCGTCGCCAAACGCTTCGAGAACGATGCCGATCTCGTGCGCGCCGCGCTGCGCGCCTTTCTCGACGAGCAGTCTGATCAGGTTGCCAGCAAACGCCATTTCAACACCACCTTCCAGCGCCGCATGAACCGCCTTGACTGGCATCTGACGGTACTCACCTATCTACTGGCGCAGGCGCTTGGAATGCTCATTGCCCACGCCACCGGACAGAAGCTGCCGGGTGATGCCCTGCTGGAACAGGCCATTCGTATGGCAGCGCAGAATCATCGGGTGCTGGCAGATCGCTTGGACGAGAGCCGCACCAGGCTGGAAGAAGCGGAACGTAAACCCCGATGAAGAAACACGCCCTCGTCTGCAATCTGATGTACAAGCAGGACTCCTACGAGCATCGCGGTGATCTGATTGGTCTATTGAAGTATATTCAGTATCGCGACGATAAGGACAGCCACATCCCCCAGGACGACGGCATGGAACGCTGGCATGATCGCGGACTGGGGAACTATTACCGCGTGATTGCCAGCAACCTGATGCAGATCGCCAACGACAAGACCAACACCGACTCGGTGCTGGTGCGGATGATGGTCGTCTCCCCGCATCCTGATCTGTTGGCGGCGCTGCCGAGTTATCAGCGCGAACACGCTCTGCGTGACCTCACCGAAACGATGATGGAGCGTTACTTTGAGGCGTGTGACCTGCCGGTGCCGGAGTACGCCTTTGTCATCCACGATCCGCAGACCGAGAACGGTGTGCAGCGGTTGCATAGCCATGTCTTGTTTCCGGCGACGGTGCCTGATATTGAAGGCAGGCGGCATTACGACCTGCGTCGGGGGCAGATGCCGCTGTTTCACGAGGTGCGCGACCAGGCGATCACCGAGGTCTGGACGCGGCTGCTTGGCGCAGAGTGGGTCGCTGAGCTGGATGCCCGTCTGCTGACGGATGCTGAAAAACAGCAGTTGGCAGAACGCGCGGCGCAGACTGCCGAGCAGCCGCATGAGCGCGGCCTCAAAGATGAGTTGAACGAGCTTGACCGCTGGTTCGGTCCGAGACGGTAGGAACGGCAATGTTCTACTGGTTGTTTACCGAAGGACGCAGCCTCGCCATTGTCACCGTTTTGCCGCTGATCTGTCTTGGGCTGGCATTCCCCATTGTCTATGCAGTGACCGCCGGAGTAGGGGTGCGTCGAACCGATGAAACGTTGCCGATCAAACGCGGCAGGCTGCTCCGTGTGTTGGCGCATCTGGCATTGAGCGCAGCACTCTGTTCGCTCTTTGTGCTTGGATTGGGTGAAACAGCCGTCCAGCGCGGGCGGAATACCGTCAGCCAACCGCTGCTCCGCCTGCTGGTGGGAGCGCCGACCAGCATGGATGCGCAGCGGATACTGTGGTTCAGCATCGGCATGGCTGGATTGATTCTGGTCGCTAACCTCCTGTTGTCCGGGCAGCTTAAGCCGGGTTCGGCTTTCCGCGAGTGGATCGACAGCTTACGCAGCCCCAAGCGGCGGCGCGGCGAAGCGGGATCATCCCACTTCTGCACGCCCCGCGAATACAAGCGCTACCGGCGCCCCGACAAAGAGGGGGTGATCTTCCTCGGCGCATTCTGGGGCGAGCGCAGCGTCCGCCTTGATGCGGGACAG
>SZPD01000478.1 GCA_030263515.1 Anaerolineae bacterium CFX9
GCTGGAGCGCCACGGCCCCCAGAACGCGATCGCCACCTTTCTGCTGGGGCTGAACCACGAAAGCCAGCACTTTGACCAGATGCGAGAAGCGCTCCGGCAGGCGCAGGCGGCTGCCAGCGTCTCGGAGCGCTGATTGATCGAACGCCGGAAGGGGTGGGAGAAGTGACGCCCATCTTCCGGCAGGGGATGAGGAATTTCAGAGCGGCAGAATACAGAGCGTCGGCTGCTCAGGGATGGCCGCCGGGCAGGCGCGCCGCCGCCCCGTCGTGACGCTTTCAACCTCGAAGTCGGCGCTCGTCCAGAACGCCACCGACGGATCGAGGGCGCGCTGGGCGATCACGATGCAGTCCTGCGGCGCGGCATCGCTTTCGAGCGGGGTCGTCGTGAAGACGATGCACTGCCCCGGCGCAAGGCGCTCGATCTGCCCTGGACGACGCTGCGTGTCCGGGCTGAAAAGCTGTGTGTCGCCGAAGCGCAGTTCGACACCGCGAATCTGCAAGGCTGGGTTGTAGTTGTAGATCGGCGTGATGCCCGTCAGCATCCAGCGATCCTGGCTCATGTTGATCAGCGCGATCGCTTCTGGCGTGTAGGCAAAATACAGATAGTCGGCAGTATCGCCGCCGCTGCTGCCCCCGCCATAGAAGAAATCGCAGCGCAGCGGGCTGTCGATGCTGCCGATCGGCGCGGCCGGGCAGACGGTGAGCGGCACGCCGTCCTCGAAGATCGTGAACTGCTGGATCCCGTTTTCCTGCGTCCAGAAGTGTTCAGCGCGGTTGTTTGTCACCAGCCAGCGTTGAATCCCTTCACAGTCCGCCATCTGTTTGGGAACACTGCGGGCTACCGACCAGACCTGCACACAACTGCCCCCGCGCACATCGCTGCTGATGCGCGTGGCAGAAAACGCCGTCTGCCCGCTGATATCCGCAAACGTGAGCGCGCCCAGATCCACCGGCGTTGTGTTCAGGTTGACGACGGTCAGGTCGTTATCATCATAGATGACCGCCATGTTTGCCGCGCGCAGCACGGTGATATCGATGCGTGTGCCGGGGGCGACCTGAGTGCCCGCCGGGATCGACTGCGCCGCGATCGAATTTTCCGGCAAGCCGGTATCCGGAACCCACAGCAGTGGCATATCCTCGCCCAGCCACAGGCCGAGCGCGTTGAGCGCAGCGGCGGCTTGCGGCGCGTTCAGCCCCAGCAGGTCGGGCACGGTCACGTCGCTGGTCTGGGCGGCGGCGGGCATGGCTGCCGCGCACAGCAGGATCATGAGGATCATCCATCGGCGTATACGCATTATTCGCTTCCCTTTTATCTCTGTTCCATTACCACAGGCGCGCAGGCTGCGCGTGTCAATATGCCTATAACGGAAACATCCCGCTGATGTTACGCCAGATGCGCCGCCGTCCGCCATGTCGGTTTGGAAGGCAGAGCAACATTGAATCTGCATCAGGGTGTAACGTTTTGACGAAAGCGCCGTTCTAGGGATGTCGTAACCAAAAGCAGTGAGAGTGCAAACATATGAACACACGCAGACTTTTTGGCAGAACGCAGATCGCTTTCATGATCTTCGCCGCGATCAGCATGGTGCTGCTGCTGACGCCAGTCTATGCGCAGCAGCAGGCAACCCCCACTGCGCAGCCATCCTCGATCGCCTTTAGTGGTCGGGTGGATGCCGTCGATGCCCGCTTCATCGTCGTCAACGGCTTGCTGGTGGATATCACCAGCGCCATCGTCAATACCACCCGTTTGGAGATCGGCATCAACGTCACCGTCTTTGGCAATCTTCAGAGTGGGCTGATCCGTGCCACGGAAATTCGGTTTGACGACGATGATGATGATTCGCGCCGCACGCCCGGCGCAACGCCATCCGTCGTGATCCCGACGCTCACGCCAACCCCCGGACTGACGCCGATGCGCACGCCCACGCCGCGCAGCACGGTGCGCCCGCGCATCGTCATCGAAGGTCCCGTCCGCGATATCGCGCCGACGCGCATCCGCGTTTTCGATGTCGATATCACCGTCGATCCGGCGATCATCAACCTGACCAATATCCGTATCGGTGACAATGTTCGTGTCGAAGGCGATTTCACCGTCGTCAATGGGGTGATCAACATCGTTGCCGTCAACATTCGCGTCATCACTGGGGATGACCGCGGCAGCGGACGCCGCAGCGATCGCGGACCAGACCGTATCAGCGACCGCGGCGACGACCGCAGCAGCATCCGTTCGACGCCGCGCCCGCCCCAGCCGCCTCCGCCGCCACCGCAGACGGGCCGCGGAAGCAGCGGGCGTTCATCCCGGTCCAGCTAAAACGCCGGGCTGAGCGCACCTTTTTTCTGGCAGCCGCTTTCCTCATCCCCCC
>SZPD01000048.1 GCA_030263515.1 Anaerolineae bacterium CFX9
CGGTAGGTATAAAGTCACATGTGGGATAGTTGGGAATTCGTGTGAAAATTAGTTGCTTTCACGCACGTTCCCGATACAATATCGATATAAGATAAGTCTCATGACGTGCTAATTTCGCGTTCAGCTCACCTCGAAAACACGATAGAGACACTTTTCAGGGAAGGCGACAGTCTATGGATATGCTTACACCCGGCGAGAATTTTGCTCAGATCAAGGTGATTGGCGTCGGTGGGGGCGGTAATAACGCCGTCAATCGCATGATCAGTGAAGGGCTGGGCGGCGTCGAGTTCATCGCGATCAACACCGATAATCAGGCCCTGATGCTGTCCAAAGCCAAAACCCGCGTCCGGATTGGTGATAAGCTGACTCGCGGGCTTGGCGCGGGGGGCAACCCGGAGATCGGTCGTAAGGCGGCTGAGGAAAGCGCAGACGAACTTTACGAAGTTCTGCGCGGTGCAGACATGATTTTCATCGCCAGCGGCATGGGAGGCGGCACAGGCACGGGAGCATCGCCCGTAGTGGCGCAGATCGCCAAGGAACTTGGCGCGCTGACCATCGGCGTTGTGACGCGGCCGTTCTCGTTTGAAGGGGCTAAGCGGCATCAGAGTGCCGAAGCAGGCATCGAAGCCCTCAAGAGCCAGGTCGATACGCTGATCGTCATCCCCAATGACCGGCTGCTTCAAATTGCAGACAAGCGTACCGGCCTTCAGCAGGCGTTCTCGCTGGCTGATGATGTCCTCCGTCAGGGTATTCAGGGCATTTCCGAACTGATCACCGTCCCGGCGCTGATCAACCTCGACTTTGCTGACGTTCGCACCATCATGAGCGAAGGCGGCGCGGCGTTGATGGCGGTCGGGCGTGCGGCTGGCGATGATCGTGCCCGCAGCGCGGCAGAAGATGCCATCAGCAGCGCCCTGCTCGATGTGACCATCGACGGCGCGCGCGGCATCCTGTTCAACATCACCGGCGGCCCGGATCTCAGCCTGTTCGAAGTCAACGAAGCCGCGGCGATCATCAAGGAAAGCGCGCACCCCGAAGTCAACCTCATCTTCGGCGCGCAGATCGACGAGGCGATGGGCGACGAAGTCCGCGTGACCGTCATCGCGACCGGCTTTGAACAGAGCCGCGTGGCGCGCAAGATGGAGCAGACGAGCAATTTCCGGATGAGCAGCACCAGCCGCCAGACGACCAGCTCGACGCAGAACGCGCCGCGGGTTCAGTTCTCCGCGCCGTCCACGCCGCCGCCTGCCGCCAGCAATCCGCCAGCGCCAGAGCCGCCGGCTCCGCAGACGCGCCCCGCGCCGCAGCCTGAGGAACCCAGCTTTAAGGCGCGCGTCTATGAGGAAGACAATATCGAAATCCCGACCTTCCTGCGCAAGCGCCGCTAGGAACGTATCTGAGCATGACCACACGAGGGACGCCGGCGTCCCTCGTGTTTTTTATGCCTCAGGCGGATGTTACAGCGAATTAACCATCCGCTGCGCATCCCTCACGATCCGCCTCTGCTCGACCCCCGCAGCATAACGGAATCTTGCGACGATCAGGTCGATCATCTGCCCCTGCAAAAATTGAGAAAATCATCTTTATGCTGCGCATAAAAACCCTGCTTTGCTCATGTCCGTGGAGGGCATATTAAGGGACGTGGGAAATGGGATTTTGTGGGAAAAATGTTATCCTGAAGAACTGTTTTCTAACCGAACTAGTGCCTCATTTTAGTGGACATCGCAGAACAGTCATGCTAAATTTAACGCATGAAAGACACCTCACCATTCTGCGGCGGGGCCCACCAGATACGTTGACGCAACGTAGTTTTTGAACAGCCGGCTTGCGTGTAACCAAGCCGCTTTGTGTCTGTATTGGTATTGTTCACTTTCGTAAGGATCGCCAGATGGTTCAGATTCCGGAAGTCCAGCGCAGCACCCCAAAGAATACGCTCCACGATTTGGGTTATAAGATTTTTCTGGATCGCTATGCCCAGAAAGATATGAACCGTACAACGCTTACAGTTGGCGATACGGTGATCGTCGTCGTCGATTCAAAGACAGGGCAGCGTGAGATCGGCAAAATCACGGCGATGGCGCTGCCGGAGATCACGATTCAACTGCTTGATGGCGAAACTGTGACCCGCGATATCGAGCATGTCGATAAGCCGCTGGAGACGGAACCCGGCCAGATGATGGATCGCGTGGCACGCGGCATTGCGGCTGTTGAGGCGACGCCTGAGCTTCAGCAGGTCTGGGCGGAGCGCTTCCGCTGGCTGCTGGATGATTTCAAGTTCGTGCCCGCCGGTCGCATCCTGGCTGCTGCTGGCACGGATCAACTGCTCACCTTCTACAACTGCTATGTGATTCCTTCCCCGCGCGATTCGCGCACGGGCATCATCGAAACGCTGCGCCAGATGACCGAGATCATGTCTCGCGGCGGCGGCGTCGGCATCAACATCTCCAGCCTGCGCCCGCGTCACGGGTACGTCAAGGGTGTCAACGGACGTTCCAGCGGTTCGGTGAGCTGGGGCGCGCTCTACAGCTTTGTGACCGGGCTGATCGAGCAGGGGGGCAGCCGCCGCGGCGCGCTCATGCTGATCCTGAACGACTGGCATCCGGATGTCTTTGAGTTCATCAACAGCAAGCGCGAAGCCGGCAAGATCACCAACGCCAACATCAGCGTGGGCGTCAGCGACAAGCTGATGGAAGCGGTCAAGGTGGATGGCGACTGGGATCTGGTCTTCCCCGACAGCAATTTCCCGCAGTATGACGAGGAATGGGACGGTGATCTCGACAAGTGGCTGCGCAACGGCTATCCGGTCGTCAAGCACCGCACCGTCAAGGCGCGCGAGGTCTGGAATGCCATCGTCGAAAGCGCATGGACGAGCGCCGAACCCGGCGTGTGGTTCAGCGAGCGTTCCAACAAGATGTCCAACTCGTGGTATTTCAACCCGCTGGTCAGCACCAATCCGTGTGGTGAGCAGCCGCTGGCAGGCTGGTCAGTCTGCAATCTGGGCGCGCTGAATCTCGCCCGGTTCTATGATGAGGAAAAGCACGATGTCGCCTGGGATACGCTGGATACCTGTGTGAGGTATGCCACGCGCTTCCTGGACAACGTGATTGATTCCACGCCGTATTTCTTCGAGGAAAATGAGAAGCAGCAGCTCAATGAACGCCGCGTCGGGCTGAACAATATGGGGCTGGCAGAGCTGATGATCCGCCTCGGCATTCGCTACGGGAGCGATGAATCGCTGGCGTTCATCGACAGGCTGTACAGCTTCATCGCCCGTGCCGCCTATGAGACAAGCGCTGATCTCGCTGCCGAAAAAGGCGCGTTCCCAATGTTCGATGCCGAGAAGTTCCTCCAGTCCGGCTTCATGCAGTCGATGCCGGAAGATATTCGCGCGCGCGTCCGTGAGCGGGGCATTCGCAACGTCACGCTGCTGACGCAGGCCCCGACCGGCACTACCGGAACGATGGTCAATACCTCAACCGGAATCGAGCCGTTCTTCTCTTGGGTCTACTATCGCAAGAGCCGCCTCGGCTTGCATGAGGAACAGGTTCCGCTCGTCAAGGCGTGGTTTGAGGCGCACCCGGATGAGACGAAGCTGCCCGATTACTTCGTCACGGCGATGGATCTCGCCCCGGAGGAGCATGCCAAGGTGCAGGCGGCGATTCAGCGCTGGGTGGATGCCGCCATCAGCAAAACCAGCAATCTGCCCAATCACTACACCGTGGAGCAGACCCGCGCCTTCTACGAGTATCTGTATGAGCTGGGCTGCAAGGGTGGCACTGTCTATCGTGACGGCAGCCGCGATGAACAGGTGCTGATGCTCAAGGGTGACAAGCGCGCCGAAGAAGAGATCGAAAACCGCAAAAAGAAGGAAGAAGCGCCCGCCGCGCAGGTCCCCGTGGAGCAGGTCGCCACGCCTCACCGCGTCTATCCCCGCCCGAAGCGGCTGACGGGCGTTACCACCAGCACCCGTACGCCGTTCGGCACAGCGTATATCACCATGAACAGCGATGAGAACGGCTATCCGTTTGAAGTCTTTATCACAGCACCGGGCAAGGCAGGCAGCGACTTGCAGGCTGATGCCGAAGGGCTGGGGCGCATGATCAGCCTTCAGCTCCGCACCACTGCGCCGCAAAACCGCCTCCAGATGCTTCGGCTGGTGATCGATCAGCTCAAGGACATTGGCGGCGCTCGCTCGGTGGGGATGGGGCCGAACCGTGTGCTCTCGCTGCCGGACGCTGTGGCAGGCGCGCTCCTCGATCAGTATTTTTCCGAAGAAAAGGCGCAGCAGCTCAACCTGTTCACGCCTGCCGAAGTCATGCCGGTTGATACGCCTCCCGCCGCTGAGTCTGCCCCCTCCGCCAATGATCATGCGCAGAACGGCACTGCCGCGCTCAACGGCAATGGTCACGCGCCGCGCAATGGACACGCTGAGCCGGGCGCGGACGGCAGCCCAGTCACGGGCTACATGACCGGAGCGGATATGTGCCCATCCTGTGCGACGATTTCGCTGATCCGCGTGGATGGCTGTCGCAAGTGCCTGACCTGCGGCTACTCCGAGTGCTGATGCACACCAACGCATGAAAAAATCAGAGGGCGGCGTCAATGCCGCCCTTTTGATTCCCAATTCTGGCTCTTATAATCCCCTCTATCCCCTGTCTGATCGTATTCTAGAGGAGAAGGCGCGCCGCTGACTGGCGCGGCAGCATGGCAAATTCTTCCCAATTTGATTTTTCTGCGCACTGGCTGGAACCGGATTTTGTGCTCGCCAACATCATTTCGCTCATGGCGAATGCGCTCGATTCCGGTCTTGGCGTCACGCTGATGGTGCATGGCGCGGTCATCACGGGGACACTGGTCGGCGAGCGCGAATATCTGCGCGGCGTCAACAACCTGTTCAAGGCGATCGCACGCGATACCTTTGAGGGGATGCCCGAAGAGACGCTCAGGGCGTTTGAAGAGACGCTGTTCTTTAACGAACTCACCGAGGATGACAACGATCTGCCGCCGGATTCCGACACGGCAGGGGACGCCGATGAGCCTTCGCAGGCGGCATTGAGCGAGCCGCCGCTGATCCGGCATCTGCACCTGCGCGATCCGATCATCATCTATCCCAGCTCCACACTCAGCTTCCGGGACAGCGCGCTGCCGTTCATGCGGCTGCGCCTCGCCGCTGTCGATGGCTGGATGCTGGGACGGATCAACGTGATGAGCGATGACGACGACTTTGAAGGCAGCTTCAACCGCTACGATGACTCGCCGCCGGGACGGATTCACTGAGTCTGTCCTGGGAAGCGCAGCTTGAGCGTCTCATGAGCGTCAGGCGTGGCACGCTGATCCTGTGCGATAATCGGGCTGATTTATCCGCATGGGGCAGCATTTGCCGATGAGACAAGTGACGTTTCGTTCGATTCTCAAGCACACCTTTCGTTTCATGGTCATTTTCGGGCTGATCTGGCTGATCGCAGCCGGCGTGCTGGCGGCGGGCGTTTACGCTTACTCGCTGGCGGATCGCGCTCCGCCTTCCGATGTCATCATCGTCCTGGGCGCGGGTTTGCGCCGGGACAGCCGCCCCGGTCCGGCGCTCTACCGCCGCACCAGCCGCGCTCTCGAACTCTACGCAGAAGGTTATGCCCCGGTCATCATCTGCACTGGCGGCTTTACGGCGGGGCGCACCCGTTCTGAAGCGGATGCCTGCCGTGAACTGCTGGTGGCGGGCGGCGTGCCGGAAAATGTCATCCTGCTGGAAGAACGCAGCCGCAGCACGGAAGAGAACGCCTTCTATGCCCGCGAGATCATGGATGCCAACGGCTGGCAGTCGGCGGTCGTCGTCAGCGATGGATACCATCTGCTGCGCGCGCAGTGGATCTTCTCGCAGGAAGGGATCGAGGTGTCAACTTCGCCTTCGCCGGGCCCTGGCAGATTGGCGCTCGCCAGCGCCATCGGGCGCGAGGTGCTGGCGCTGCACTGGCAGTTATTCAAGGACGCCCTCAATCTGCCTGTAACCTACGTTGCCTTCGCCTGATCGTACAGCGGGCGTAGGGCAGGCGTTCAGCGCACGGCGTCCGGCGCATACAGCCCTTCAATCAGATTCCGCCTATACTGGAAATAATGATTGAAAGGATTTTTATGATGCGCCGAGCCGTTCTCCTCCTCGCCGTGATGATGGTGCTCAGTCTGTCCGTTCCGTACAGCATGACGCCAGCGCAGGCTGCGCCGTTCGGGCAGACGCCTTCATCTGAAGAATCCGAGTCCAATGGTTTATTTGTCGTGGATGTGCTGCCCGCTGATGACAGCGTGAACGTCGCGGCGGACAGCACGATCACCGTGATCTTCAACCGCCCGATCGTGCCGCTCACGCTGTCGGTCACAGAGGTCGATATCCCGTCGCCGATCCGGATCACGCCGGCAGTGGATGGCGTGGGTGAGTGGCTGAATACCTCGATCTACGTGTTCCGCCCGACGGAGCTTGCCGGTGGAACAACCTACACGATCACGGTTGATGGCGTGACGGCGGCGGATGGAACCCCGCTCGATGCGCCTTTCACATGGTCATTTGTGACCAGCATCCCCACGGTGACGCGCTATCGCCCCTCGGACGGCTCATCGTCGTCTCTGCCGGACGCAGTCGTCACAGTCACATTCGATCAGCCGGTGGATCGCAGCAGCGCTGAATCTGCTTTCTCCATGCGCCGCGTGGGCAGCGATCAGCCCGCGATCGCCGGGACATTCACATGGACAGATGGCGATCGTCAGTTCACCTTCACCCCGTCTGCGCCGCTTGAACTGGCGACGCAGTACATTGCAGGTATCGCCGATGGGCGGGTAACCTCGAAGGGCGGCGGCAGACCGGGGCGCGGTGTCGAATGGTCGTTCAGCACCTACCCCTTGCCTGAGGTGTTGGGCACAGATCCCTACGATGGCATGCAGAATGCCTATATGTACGGACTGACGATTTACTTCGCCTCGCCGATGGATATCAGCACGCTGGACGAGCGCATCCGCATCGAGCCGGAACCCGAACGCGAGCCTGATACGTACTATGGCGACTGGGATAACAGTTATTCCCTGTCCTTCCCGATGGAAGCGAGCACGCAGTACACCATCACGCTCGAAGCGGGGATGGCGGACATCTTCGGCAATACGATCCCGGAGGACACCGTCATCCAGTTCACCACCCGCGCTTACGATCCTATGCTGTCGTTCCAGGTTCCGGGCGATTTTGGTTTCTACAACGCCTACAATCCGCAGACGCGCCTGTTCATGACGCATCTCAATGTCGATCGTGTCGATCTGTCGCTGTACGGCGTCAGCCTGCCGACGCTCTTCCGCGCCACATCGCAGCAGGATTACTACGATCTGCTTGGCAGCCTGGGGCGTGTCGTCAGCGAGGGAGAACTCCAGCGCAACTGGTCGATTACGTCGGTCGCTCCTTACAATGTCGGTCGCTATGAGCTGCTCGATCTCGGCGCAGACTCCGGCGTCTTTGAACTCGACTCCGGCGCTTATCAGTATTCGAACTGCCCGTTTTCACTGCCGACGGATCTGCGTGTCGGCGATATTGCGGTCGTCATCGGCGAGAGCGGTCCTGTGCGCGCCCGTTCTGCGCCGGTCGATGGAGAAATTCTCGAACTGCTCTATCGGGACTATCAACTGCCGATCATCGCAGGCCCGGAATGCGCCAATGGCACGCTGTGGTGGGAAGTGCGTCTGCGCGATGAGCAGACCGCGTGGGTGGCGCTGAACGACGGCGAGGAATATCTGCTGCGGCTCGGCTCGCGCCCCGTGCAAACCGATGTCCCGCTGACCGCCGAAGGTGGCGACCCACTCGCGCCCGGACTGTACTTCCTGCAGGCATCGGCCACTGCGCAGACATCCAACCCGCGCGCTCAGCATGCCCTGGTCGTGGCGACGGCGAATATCACGCTCTACCTGGGCTTGCAGGAAATCACCGCCTGGGTGACGGATATCAACACCGCTCAGCCGCTGGCGGGCGAGACGGTCACTTTCTACGATCGCTTCGGCTCCGTGCTTGGCACAGCAGTCACCGATGACGATGGGCTGGCGTCTATCGCTTACCAGCGGTATGACCCGTATGATCTGGTCATAGCGGTCGTGCAGTCGCCCGATCAGTTCGGCTTCTCAATGAGCAGTTGGACGAGCGGCATCGAAGGTTACAACTTCGGCGTCAACACCGGCTATTACCCGGAGCCGTTCCGCGTCTATCTCTATACCGATCGTCCTATCTACCGCCCGGATCAGCCGGTCTACTTCCGCGGCGTCGCCCGTCAGCGCGATGACATGCGCTATCCACTGCCGCAGAATGCCAAGATCCGCGTGACGATCAGCTATGGCGGCGAAGCGATCTATGATGAACAGCTCGACCTCTCGGCTTTCGGCACGTTCAGCGATCAGTTCATGCTGGCCGCCGATGCTTCGCTCGGTTATTACGATATACGGGCTGCGCTGGTCGATCCGGCGACCAATCAGGAATACTCTGCTGCCATCAGCTTTGGCGTGGCAGAGTATCGCGCGCCGGAGTTCCAGGTCACCCTGACGCCGGAAGCCAGCGAGGTCGTCAATGGCGATAGGATCCGCATGACCGTGGACAGCCGCTATTTCTTCGGCGGCGCGGTCAGCGGGGGTTCGGTCTCCTATACTGTCATCAGCACGCCCTACAGCTTCCGCTATACCGGGCGAGGCAGCTACAGCTTCATGGACTACGACTCAGATTATGGCGCGTCCGCCTACTACTATTACGGCGGCGGCCAGGTTGCCAGCGGCGTCGGCACGCTCGATGAGCAGGGGCTGTTCACCTTTGAGGTTCCTGCCGAGCTGGAGGACACCACACAGAGCGCCCTGTTCACGATCGAGGCGACTGTCTCGGATGAGTCCGGGCTGTCAGTCAGCAATCGCACCGATGTCATCGTGCATAAAGGGCTGGTGTATCCCGGTGTTTCGCCGCGGGAATACGTGGCGACTGCCGGAAGCGAGACCGTCATCGACCTGATCGCCGTCGATTGGCAGAGTCAGCCGGTCGCCAACGCCGAAATTACCGTGGAAGTGGTCGATCGGCGCTGGTCGAGCGTGCAGGAACAGGATCCCGGTGGGCGCACGACATGGACCTACGAGGTGGAGGAAGTGCCCGTCACCAGCAGCACTGTCCGCACCGATGCGAACGGTCTGGCGAGCTTCAGCTTCGTCCCGCCGAACGGCGGCACGTTCAAGGTCAGCGCGACTATCCGCGATGCCAGCGGCAACGATGTGCGTTCGGCAGCCTTCGTCTGGGTTTCCAGCACGGACTATGTGGCATGGCGGCAGCAGAACAGCAACCGCATCGACCTGATCGCCAATGCCGATAACTACCGGGTGGGAGACACGGCTGAAATTCTGATCACGTCGCCGTTCCAGGGCACTTCGCAGGCGCTGATCACGATCATGCGCGGCGATGTCATGACATTTGAGCGTGTGACGATGGAGAGCAATTCCTACGTCCACGCCTTCGAAATTCTGCCGGATTACGCGCCTCAGATCTACGTCAGCGTGGTGCTGGTCAAGGGTGTTGACGAGAATAACCCGGTCGCCGCCTTCCGGATGGGGCTGGTGCAGCTCAACGTCAGCAACGAACAGAAGGAAATCACGATCGAGATCACGCCGGATGTGGAGCAGGCGGGGCCCGGCGATGTCGTCACCTACACCGTTCGCACGACTGATTACAGCGGCGCGCCGGTATCGGCTGAAGTGGGCGTCGGACTGACTGATCTGAGCGTGCTGACGATTGCCGATCCGAACAGCAGCCCGATCCTCAGCTACTTCTATGGAGAAGGCGCGCTGTTCGTCCGTGTGGCAACGCCGCTCACGATCAATGTCGATCAGCTCACGCAGACGGTGCTGGACACCATCAAGGGCGGCGGCGGCGGCTTCGGGGAAGGCGGCATCTTCGACATCCGTGAGGAATTCGTCGATACACCCTACTGGAATGCCTCAGTCGTCACGGATGCGAACGGTACGGCGAGCTTCTCTGTCACACTGCCGGACAATCTGACCACATGGCGGCTGGATGCGCGGGCGGTCACGATGTCGCCAGATGGCGATATGCTGGTCGGGCAGGCCACCTTTGACCTGCTCAGCACGCGCCCGCTGCTGATCCGCCCGATCACGCCGCGTTTCTTCATCGAGGATGATGAAGTCGTGCTTGCGGCCATCGTCAACAACAATACCGATGCCGAGCAGACGGTCGATGTCTCCATGCGCGCGCTGGGCGTCACCCTGATCGAGCCGGCGCAGCTCACCCAGTCGGTCACGATCGCGGCGGGCAGCCGTCAGCGCGTCGAGTGGCGTGTGCGCGTCGATCAGGTCGAGACGGTTGATCTGACTTTCTTCGTCGCCAACGCGGATGCCAGCTTTACCGATGCCAGCAAGCCGCCATTGGGGCAGGGGCCGGATCGGCTGCTGCCGGTTTATCGCTATGAAGCGCCGGAAGTTGTTGGCACGGCGGGCGTGCTGCGCGATGCCATGTCGCTGACTGAGCAGATTCTGCTGCCGACCGATCTGCCGATCAGTCAGGCAGCGCTCGAAGTCAGCATCGATCGGTCGCTGGCAGCGACGACGCTGGACGGGCTGGACTATCTGCAAAACTTCCCGCATGAATGCATCGAGCAGACCGTCAGCCGCTTCCTGCCGAACATCCTGACGTATCGCGCGCTGGCGTCGCTGGGGCTGGAAAATGCCGAACTCGAAGCCGCGCTGCGCAGCAATGTCAGTTTTGGCGTTCAGCGTCTGGTGGCGCTTCAGAGTGTCGATGGCGGCTGGGGCTGGTTTGTGCGCGATCGTTCCAACCCGCTGACCACAGCCTACGCGCTGATCGGTCTGGTCGAGGCGCAGGCACAGGGCTTCCCGGTTCCGGCGACGGTCATCCGCAACGCCGTCAATTACCTGGGGACGACCTTTGTTGCGCCTTCGCCGAGTGCCTATGACTGGGAACTGAACCGGCAGGCGTTCGTCCTCTATGCGCTGGCGGTGGCGGGTGAGCCGCAGATCGGGCGCATGTCGTCGCTGTTCGATTATCGCAGTCGTCTGACGGTCTCGGCACAGTCGTTCCTTGCGCTTGCCTACCAGAGGACGGGCGGCGACTCGACCCGGCTGACCACACTGATCAACGGGCTGACCAGCGCGGCGCAGCTCTCGGCGACCGGCACGTTCTGGTCAGAGCCGTATCGCGACTACTACAACTGGGATACCGATACCCGCAGCACTGCGCTGGCGCTGGCGGCGATCGTCAACGCGGATCCGGAAAATGGCTTGCTGCCCAACATCGTCCGCTGGCTGGTCACCATCCGCGAGGCGCGCGCATGGAGCACCACGCAGGAAACCGCCTGGTCGGTCATGGCGCTGACGGATTATATGATGGCGAGCGGGGAACTGGCGGCGTCCTACGATTTCAGCGTCGCTCTCAACGGCGAGCCGCTGCTTGAAGGCAGCACCAGCCGCGACAACATCGCGCAGTCAGAGACGCTGACGATCGATCTGGCACAGCTTTTGACGGATGCCGCCAATGAACTGACGTTTACGCGCACGGATGGCGGCGGCGGTCTGTATTACACGGCGCATCTGCGTGCTTCGCTGCCCGTGCCGGCGATTGAGCCGCTGGATAATGGAATCATCCTCCAGCGGCAGTATTTCCTGCCAGATGATCCGGATACGCCGGTCACCCAGGCGCATGTCGGACAGAATGTGCAGGTCCGCCTGACGATCATCGTGCCGCAGAACCGTCACTACGTGGTCATCACCGATCCGATTCCGGCAGGAACGGATGCGGTCAACCCGAATCTGGCGACCAGCGAGCAGATCGGCACGCGCCCCACGCTCGATCGCGCCGATCCGCTCAGCCGGGGATGGGGCTGGTGGTGGTTCAGCAATACTGAGTTCCGCGATGAAGCCGTCGTCCTGTATGCCGAGTTCCTGCCTGCCGGAACGTATGAATGGGTTTACACCATTCGCGCAGGTCTGCCGGGTGTTTACAACGTTATTCCGCCGACGGGCGAGGAATTCTACTTCCCCGAAATCTTCGGGCGCGGCGCTGGCAGCACGTTCACCATTCTGCCAGCGGAAGCCGAATAAGCGCTTCTGTATGCATCCCTGCCTTTGCCCACCGGTAAGGGCAGGGATGCCTTTCAGCTCTGCACTTCGCTATACTTATCTGCATGACACCACTGACAACCAGCCTGATCGATGATGCGCGCCGCTGGAACGACGCGCTGCGCTCTATGCCTGGCGCGCATATCCTGCAAACCTGGGAATGGGGCGTGTTCAAGGCGGCCACCACCGGCTGGCAGCCAGCGCGGATCGCCTTCATGCGCGGTGGCGAGATCGCTGCGCTGGCATCCGTCGGCATGCGCAGCGTCGGGTTTCTCAGGGTCATGTATGCGCCGAAAGGTCCCGTATTCGCCTATGACGACGCCGATCTGGCGCGGGCTGTCCTCAGCGAGCTTGAGGCGCTGGCACGGAGCCGGGGCGCGGTCTGGCTCAAGATCGACCCGGATATTCCGGCTGGGACGGGCGTTCCCGGTGAACCGGATGCGCGCTCCAGCCCGACCGGTGAGGCGCTCACTCACCTGCTGCGCTCACGCGGCTGGCGCTTTTCGGGTGATCAGGTGCAGTTCCGCAATACCATCCAGATCGATCTGACGCAGCCGGAAGATGCGCTTCTGGCGCAGATGAGCCAGGGCACGCGCCGCAAGGTGCGCATCGCCGAGCGTGAAGGAGTTGTCATCCGCGATGCCACGCCCGATGATCTGCCTACCCTCTACGCCCTTTATCAGGTCACCGGCGCGCGGGATGGTTTCCTCATCCGCCCGCCTGCCTATTACGAGCAGGCATGGCGTGACTTTATACGCGCCGGGCTGGCGCACGCGCTGATCGCCGAAGTGGAGGGGACGCCCGTCGCCCATGTGATCCTGTTCCATTTCGGGCGCACCTGCTGGTATTTTTACGGCGCGTCTGGCGATCTCCATCGCGATAAAATGCCGAACTACCTGCTTCAGTGGCGCGCCATGACGTGGGCGAAGGCGCAGGGCTGCACAGTTTACGATATGTGGGGTGCGCCGGATGCATTTGTGGAGAGCGATCCGCTGTGGAGGGTGTATAACTTCAAGCGCGGCTTTCGTGGGGTGGTTGTGCGGCATATCGGCGCGTGGGACTATGCGCCGTATCCGCTGCTTTACACGCTTTACACACGGGTGATGCCCGGCGTTCGCAGTCTGCTGCGGCGCGGTACAATCAATCCACGGAGCGCCGCGCGCGAACAGACCTGATCACCGAGTGAAAGGCGACGTGACCCATGACCGGCAAACGCAGCCCGATCCGCCGCTACCGCGCATCCCATTATCTGCTGGTGATGCTCGTCTCATTTGCTATCGCGGTGGTCGGGACGCGCGCTTTTCTCGAACTGACCGGCTACCCGCAGATCGGCAACAGCACGCTCCATATCGCGCATGTGCTGTGGGGCGGGCTGGCGCTGTTCGCGTCCACGCTGATCATGATGATCTACGCCAACCGCTGGGCGTTCACCGTTGGCGCGATCCTGAGCGGGATCGGTGTCGGGCTGTTCATCGACGAGATCGGCAAGTTCATCACGCAGGATAATGATTACTTCTTCCCGCTGGCAGCGCCGCTGATATACGCTTTCTTTGTGCTGACTGTTTTCGTCTATCTGCGCACCCGGCGCATGCAGCTTCCTACCGCCCGGCAGGATCTGCATGAGGCGCTTGACCTGATGCACGAAGTCCTTGAAAACGATCTCGACAGCGACGAGCGCGATCGGCTGATCTCCAGCCTGCGCCGCGCCCAGGTGACGGCTGAGGATCACACGCTGCGCGTCTTTGCCCAGGACCTGCTGCATATGGCGCAGGTTTCGGAGTCGCTGCGGGGGCGGCTCTACCAGCCGACTCTGCGGGATCGGATCGAGTCCCGGCTGCTGGCGTTTGAGAATCGCTTCGTCGGCCGCCGCGTTTTTCGCCTGATCCTGATCGCTATTTTCGTCGTGCTGGCGATCACCACGGCGACCGATGTCGCGCTCACCTCGCTGCTGCTGTTCGATCAGCCGGCGGTGAATGCGCTGGAAGAATTCTACTATGAGCATCTCGCGATGGCAGATGCGCCCAGCTTCGTCTGGATCGCTGTGCATACGGTCATGGCGGCCTTCCTTTTCGCCGCCTATGTCACAGTAGTGCTCAGCCTGGTGCTGCGCCGGGACGACTTCGGCACGCGCATCGGCGTGATCGCCCTGATCGCCGCGCTCACGCTCGTCAATCTGCTCTCGTTTTACATCAATCAGTTTGCCGCTGTGGGGGCGGCGCTGATCAGCCTGGCGATCCTGATCATGGTGCTGCGATACCGGGATCGCTTCCTGTCTGCGCCCCCGCCCGCGCCGCCCATCGAGGCGAATAATGCCGCTGTGTCCGCCTGATGCACGAAGGGGAGATCGAGAATGACCGAAACCAGTTCGCCGCCGGTTGAAATCACGCATCGCTTCGTTGAAACCAATGGCGTTCGGCTGCATGTCGCCGAGGCGGGCGATCCGTCGCATCCGCTGGTGCTGCTTCTGCACGGGTTCCCGGAGTTCTGGTATGGCTGGCATCGCCAGATTCCGGCGCTGGTGAGGGCGGGCTTTCGGGTTATCGCGCCGGATCAGCGCGGCTATAACCTCAGCGAGAAACCGCCCCACCGCGATGATTACGCGCTGGACAAGCTGGCAGCGGATGCCATCGGTCTGCTGGACGAAGCTGGTGTGGAACAGGCGTATCTGGTCGGGCATGACTGGGGCGCGGCGGTGGCATGGTGGATGGCGATCACGACGCCCGCGCGCATTCGCAAAATGTGCATCCTGAACGTGCCGCATCTCTCGGTCATGCGCCGCAATCTGCTGGGCAACCCGGCGCAGATGCTCAGAAGCTGGTATATCGGTTTCTTTCAGATCCCCGTGCTGCCGGATGTGCTGCTCTCGGCGGGCGGCGGTGGCGGGCTGGGGCAGATGATGCTGCGCGCCAGCCGGCGGGGCAGCCTGAATGATGCCGACATGGCGCAGTATACGCGGGCATGGTCACAGCCCGGCGCTGTCACGGCGATGCTCAACTGGTATCGCAGCCTGGCACAGAAGCCGCCTTCACTGGGCATGAGTTCCCGCGTTTACGTGCCGACGCGGATCATCTGGGGCGCAAAGGATATCGCCCTGCTGCGCATTCAGGCGGAGCAAAGCCTTGAGTATTGTGAAGAAGGCGAGCTGATCGTGCTGGAAGACGCCTCGCATTTCGTCCAGCACGATGAGCCGGAGCGCGTCAGCGAGCTGATCATCGGGCACTTTCGCTGATCACCACCATTGATCGAGCCGCTTGCGGTCGGTGTAGGTATAGGCGCTGATCTGCCGCCAGTAGTGCCGCTTGAGGATGTTGGGCGCGCGCCCGCGGAAGCGATCCAGCGCCGCCTGAGGATAACCCTCGGTGTTGCCCTCACCGTCGGCGGCGGGCGCGATCTTCTGGTAGCGCCACCGCTGCCAGCAGGCGCGTATCAGCGCCGGCCAGTGCCCCGGACGGAGGCAGTAGCGGATCAGCCCCGGAATCTCGGTCAGCGCCTGGATGATCATCAGCGGCTCGATTTCCTGTTTCAGCAGGAAAGCCGTGTTGTACTCCACTTCGACATCATACGTTTTTGCCAGGTGACGCTGAAGCATCTGCGTCGCTTCGCGCACATCACGATCCGGCGCAGCCTGCCCGGCGCGCCGCCGCCAGACCGACCAGCGCCAGACTTCGAGCATACGGGCGATTTCCTCATCCGTCAGCTCGTAGGCGTCAAGCACGTTGTAACGGATGAAGGCTGACAGATCTTCCGGGCTGCCCTCGCGCATGGGTTTCAGAATCCTGAGACTGCTTCTACTCCAACGAAGTAGGCGCCGACGCTTTCCCCGCGCCGGCCAACGATGCGAACACGCCAGATGCCATCCACATTGATATCGCAGATATAGGTGACGTTATTATCGCCCTGGAGAATACGATCCTGTATGCATGAACGGGTCGCATCCGATCCATCCGGTCTCAGAATGGCGACGTTCCGGCTGACGCGGTTAGCGCCGAGAGACATGAACTGCACGTAGATGGCAAGCTGCTGCCCACGCAGGGCGGAGAAGGTGTATTCGTGCGTATAGCCATGATCGAGTACATCGGTATCACGCTGCTGTGCGGGTTCGCTCACGGCGGCGGGCAGGATCAGCGGCGCATCCTCGATCTGTTCGAGCGGGACGCCTTCCCACTCGCCGACGGGTGTCGGACCGCCTGTGAGCACCGTGGCGGTTGAAATCACGCCGGAGATCAGCCCTGCCATGTTCATCACCAGCAGCGAGAAGGACAGCATTAGCAGCACCAGCCCGGTGCAGCCGATCAGCCGCCACAGACTGCGTTCCTTGCGGCGGCGGCGTCTGGCTGGTTCCGGATCGGGAACAGCCGCCGCGCCAGCCGGGGGCATCTGCCGTGTGGACGTGATGGGAGCGGGTTCCGGATCCGGCGTATCGGGCAGGTAGTCGTAGGGATCATCGCCGATCAGTGCCTCAACCACGCGCGGTGTGATCGGCTCAGGCGTGACGACCGCCTTTGAGATTTCGCTCGGTTTGCTGCCTTCGATTTTGAGGAGCAGGCGATTCGCTTCTGTGTGGAAGGCGTCGAGCGCCAGCGCCTTGCGCAGGCAGAGGATCGCCTGTTCCGGCGTAGTGCAGGCGCGCGCAGCCAGAACCCAGACTTCCGGGTTGTTCGCCTTTTCCTTCATCAGCGGTGTGAGAAGCTTGCGCGCGCGAGAGAGTTCCCCGGCGCGGATGGCCTCACGGATGTGATCGAGCGACTCCGGCATCCCTCAACTTTCCTGGCTGTGCGGTCAGTCAAACCGGCGGATTCGCAGTGCCAGCCGGTAAGCTCCGTAGATGATCTGATTATACGGCTTATCCCACGCGCCCGGACTGCGCAGAATTGTTCCGCCCCAGCCGCGCTTGAAGCCGTATACGCCCCACAGATCATCACTGCGCTGTTCAAATTCCGCCTCAAGCTGATCTGGCTCGGCGTCCGGAATACCCCACATATCGTA
>SZPD01000049.1 GCA_030263515.1 Anaerolineae bacterium CFX9
TTGCGCGCCACGTCCGCCAGAATGGTCGTCGTCGCCATCACAGTCAGCGAGCGATCCTGCGCGCCGGCGGGCAGCGCGCCGATCAGCGCGACGCACACCATCATGATCATCAGAAACCGTCTCATCGACAAAACTCCTCCAAAACCGTTATTGATACGATGTCCTGATTACATCAGTAATGATACCACGTCTCTAATGAGATTGTGTATCATCTTTTTGATGAGAATTTCCGATGGTACAATGGCGTGCATTCTGCAAATGCTGGAGTTAACCCGAATGGCTCACCAAGCCCTCAGCCAGCGCGCGCTGCGGCTGCGAGACAGCGGACACAAGCTGACTCATGCGCGCCTGACGGTGCTGGACGTGATCGAGCGCAGCGGCGGTCATCTCACATCCACCGAGCTGCTGGAAAAAGTGAACGCGGTCGATTCGACGATTGGGCGCGCGAGCGTCTTTCGATCGCTTGACCTGTTCACGCGCCTGTCGATCGTCCGCCCGACGTATATTGACAGCAGCGTGACGCCGACCTATGTGCTGCTGCCGGATGGGCATCATCATCATGTGATCTGTACATCATGCAGCCGCGTGATCGAATTTGACGAATGCGGCTTGCAGGCGCTGGAACATGAGCTGGAGCAGCGGCTGAACGTCCGTCTGACGGGGCATCTGCTGGAATTTTATGGGCTGTGCGCCGACTGTCAGAACAACACACAGCGAGACAACGACGAGGATTAGCCTGAATGCACATCGCCTATAACGGCTGGTTCTGGGATCAGCCGGGCACAGGCAGCGGACAGTATGCGCGGCGTCTGCTGCATGCGCTGCGCCGTCTTTCCCCTGAACTAAGGATGTCGCTCATCCTGCCCCCCGGCGCTGAACCAGACGACCTGCCCGCAAACGTGGACGTGATCGAAACGCGCGGCAGCCGCTCCAACCTGGGCAAGGTGTGGTGGGAACAGAACACATTTCCGCGCGCCGTCGCAAAGCTCAGGCCGGATATCGCTCACGTGCTCTACTGGGGCGCGCCGCTGAGTTCACCAGCGCGGCTGGTGACCAGCGTGCTGGATGTCATCGCTCTCGAACTGCCGGAATATGCCGAAAACTGGCGCGCGCGGCTGTATACGTCGCTGGTAGCGGCTTCGGCGCGCGGCTCGGCGCACGTGCTGACGCTCAGCCACGCGGCAAAAACAGACATCCTGAAACACTTGCAGCTCGCCGATGATCAGGTGACAGTAACGCATCTTGCCGCCGATGAGCGGTTTCACCCACGCCTCGGCGCAGAACGTGACGCCGAGGTCCGGCGCAAGTATGATCTCCCTGACCGGTTCATCCTGTATATGGGGGGCTTTGATGTGCGCAAGCGCGTCACACAGCTTCTGCACGCCTTCACCTATGTCAGCCAGGCAGAGGGGGATGAAGCGCCGCTGGTGATCGCCGGGCGAGAGCCGCGCTGGGGCACGCCGATGTTCCCCGATCTGCGCGCCCTTGCCGATGAGCTGAAGGTGGCAGACTTCACACGCTGGATCGGCTATGTGGATGAAGAAGACAAGCCGTCGCTCTACCGGCTGGCGACGGTATTCGTCTATCCCAGCGCCTATGAAGGCTTCGGCCTGCCGCTGCTGGAAGCGATGGCGTGCGGAACGCCCGTGATCGCCAACGAGATACCGGTTTTTGAGGAAATCAGCGGTGATGCCGTGTATCTGACACGAGATGGGGATGCGCGCGCAATGGCGGGGGCGATTCTGGCGGTGCTGGGGCAGGACTCTCTGCGCGAGACGCAGATCACGCGCGGGCTGGCACAGGCGACGAACTTTAGCTGGCGCAAGGCGGCCAGAACCACGCTCGAAGTGTACGAGAAAGTGATGGCGATGCCCGCGGGGCGATGAACGGCTTCGTCGTCAGCCTTTTTCGAAGCGGACGACCAGGATCATCTTGCCGAGGCGCAGCTCGTCGCCATCGCGCAGGATGCGCGGCTGGTTGACGACCAGGCGCTGCCCGTTGAGGAACGTGCCGTTCGGGCTGCCCTTGTCCACGATCTGAAGCGATCCGCTGTCTTTGCGGATGATCGAGGCATGCCGGCGAGAAACGCCGTTCTCCACCGCGCCGAACTCGCTCAGATCGAGCGCCGGTTTTTCGCCCGTGTCCGGATCAGTGCGCCCGATGGTAAGTTCGGTGATCTCGTTGGCGTCGAAGATGAACCGGTGATCGGTTCCGCGCAGGCTGAGGATGAGATTCATCCGCGTGCTGAACCGCGCCGTGCCCCAGCGCGGCACGCTCTCATCTTCGAGATCGTCCTCACTCAGGGCGCGCGTGGCCGCGAAAGAAGCTACCAGCTTGCCACAGTAAGTGCAGATTTTGTCTCGCTCGTCTATTTTGTAGCGCCCACAAGGGCAATCGACCAGTGCCAATGAAAACCCCCATTTTCTGGCAATGATATCGGGAGATGAGATGATAACTATTTCATTGGAACATTGTAACATGAAGACCAAAATCTAATACGGGACTTATAGTGAGGTCGTTTGAATTCCTGTATAATCTCATGAAACGAGTTTGGAGTGATCGTGTGTGAGTAACAAACCAGAAAGTCCGCAGAACAAGGACGGTGGTAATAACAATAACAATTCCCCGTTCGCCAACCGCAATGCGCAGCGCCTGTGGCTGATCCTGGGCGTGGTGGTGCTGCTGGTCTTCATCGTGATCTTCGGGCAGCCGAACAGCGCGCCGCGGGGCAACCGGATCACGCTCGACCAGTTCGCCCGCAATATTGAACAGGGTAATGTGACCGCCATCACGGTACGCGGCGGCAACGATGTCTATGTGGAACTGCGCAACGGCACAACCGCCTACTATTACAAGGAACGCGAAACCGATCTCTTCCAGTCTCTGTTGACCTACGGCGTCTCGTCCGAGGCGATCTCTCGCATTCAGTTCGCAGAGCAGCAGGGAGACAACACCACCGGGCTGATCTTCCAGCTTCTGATCGCCATCGTCCCGACCATGATCATCGTCTGGCTGCTATGGCGTATGATGCGTTCGGTGCGCACCGGGCAGGATCAGGCGATGAGCTTCGGGCGCAGCCGCGCGCGCGTCGTCCGTGATATGGAACGACCGCAGGTGACCTTTGCCGATGTGGCAGGCGCAGAAGAAGCCAAGCAGGAACTGGCGGAAGTCGTCGAATTCCTCAAGGAACCGGAAAAGTTCATCCGCCTTGGGGCACGTATCCCGAAGGGCGTGCTGATGGTCGGTCCTCCGGGCACGGGCAAGACGCTGATGGCGCGCGCCGTCGCCGGTGAGGCCGGCGTGCCATTCTTCAGCATTTCGGGTTCAGAATTCGTCGAGATGTTCGTCGGCGTCGGCGCAAGCCGCGTGCGCGACCTGTTCGAGCGCTCCAAGGCAGAAGCCCCCGCGATCGTCTTCGTGGACGAAATCGACGCGGTCGGGCGTCATCGTGGCGCGGGTCTGGGCGGCGGTCATGACGAGCGCGAGCAGACGCTCAACCAGATCCTGGTGGAGATGGACGGCTTCGAGACCGGCACGAACGTGATCATCATCGCGGCGACCAACCGGCCGGACATTCTTGACCCGGCGCTGCTGCGTCCGGGACGCTTTGACCGCAAGGTGATCATGGATAACCCGGACGTGAAGGGTCGTCTGGACATCCTGAAGGTACACGCCAAAGGCAAACCGATGGCGGCCGATGTCGAGCTGGAAGCGCTGGCGCGCATCACGCCGGGCTTCAGCGGCGCAGACCTCGAAAACCTGATCAACGAAGCGGCCATCCTGGCAGCGCGCCGCAACAAGAAGTCGATCAGCATGAGCGATCTGCAGGAGAGCATGGAACGGGTCATCATGGGGCCCGAACGCAAGACGCGCGTGATCAGCGCCGAAGAAAAGCGCAAGGTCGCCTATCACGAAGCCGGGCACGCCATCCTTCAGCACATCCTGCCGAACGCCAACCCGGTTCACAAGGTCACGATCATCCCGCGTGGACGCGCAGGCGGCTACGTGATGTCGCTGCCGGATGAGGATGTGTTCCTCAAGACGAAGGAACAGTTTGAGGACGAGATCTGCGCAGCGATGGGTGGGCGCGCGGCTGAGGAAATCATCTTCAACCAGTTCACTACCGGAGCCAGCAGCGACTTGCAGCAGGTCACCCAGCGCGCGCGCATGATGGTGACACAGTTCGGCATGAGCGAAGTGCTGGGGCCCCGTACCTTTGGCGGCGGCACAGGGTCGCTCTTTTTGGGGCGCGATCTGTATGAGCAGCGCGACTACAGCGAGCAGGCCGCCGAGGAAATCGACAACGAGGTCAAGCGTATCGTCCAGACAGCGTACCAGCGCGCCAAAGCCCTGCTGCTGGAAAACCGCGACAAGCTGGATATGATGGCGAAGGTGCTGATCGAGCAGGAAACGCTGGAACGCGCCCAGTTCGAGGAACTGATGAACGGCATGAGCAGCAGCCGCACATCGGCTGAACCGACTCCACCGCCGACGGACGACTCCCCTGCGCCATCCCTGCCGTCCACGCCGGGCGCGCCGTCCACAGCCCCAGCGTTGTTCAGCGATCTGCCGGACGGCGAATAAATCATCTGAGCAGCAGCTTCCACACCAATAAAAAATCCCCTTCGCGATGCTGAAGGGGATTTTTTTGAACCGGAAAAATGAGGGTCTACTACGGGCAGGTCGTGGAAAAACCGAGCGAAGTCAGCAGGCTGTAGATGGGGCCCAGGCTGCGCCACAGGCACAGCGTATCGACCGCTACCAGCCCGACGACCGTACCGCAGCAGCACAGCAGCGATACGCCGACACAGCCGATCAGCACATAGCGCAGGGTATTGCTGCCGCCCTCTTCACGCACAGCATACGGATCATAGTCGCCGTAACCAGCGCCCGCCGCAGACTGGGGCGGAACCGGCGTCCCGTAGGCAGACTGACCGTACTGCTGCTGACCATAGGGATCGGCCTGCTGACCGTAAGGCGACTGAGCGCTGGCTCCGTAACCGGACTGCTGACCGTAGCTCGACTGCTGGCCATAGCCCGGCTGGGCGCTCTGCTGACCGTATGAGGACTGCTGGCCATAGCCCGGCTGCGGCTGACCGTAACCCGGCTGCGCGCCATACTGCGGCGCGCTCTGCTGGGGGTTGACCTGCTGAAAGCCCGGCGCTGGCGAGCTGGACGCGGGCGGCGCGCCATAACCCGGCGCTGCCTGAGGTGGCGCTGACGGCGCGGCAGGACGGGCGACAGTTCCGCCGTACTCCATGCCGGCTGAAGCACTCTCATACGCCAGGGTGACCGTTTCGCCCAGACCGATCATGTCGCCGGGGCGCAGGGGACGGGGGCCCGTCAGGCGCTGCCCATTGACGAACGTGCCATTGGTCGAACCGAGGTCTTCAAGCGTGAAACCTCCCGCCCCGCGCGTGATGCGCAAGTGGTGACGGCTCACCTCTGGATCATTGATGGTGATGTCGTTGGTGATATCCCGTCCGAGCGTGACGATGTCCTTATTCAGCTCGTACACCTGATTGGGCTGGGGACCTCGGCGGACGATCAGCCGGAAGCTGTCGCTCCCTTGCATACTGGCGTTCCTCCTGACCGCGGACAGCGCGGATTAAGGTGAGCTTAATGAAACATGAATACAAGTGCGAAGTATACGAGAGTCGCGAAGGACTGTCAAATCAGGTGAACGCCGCTTTTCAGGCGAAAATCCTACGCCGGACGTTCGCCTGAGGAATCACCCAGCACATAGACGAAGGCCGCCGCAAACAGGCTCGGCAGAATGTCCTTCATGACCGGGGTTCCTTCATACGGGAACTCACGCAGCACACGGAAACCGAGCTGGCGCGCCCACCAGCGAAAATCTGCCCGCGTCCAGTAGCGCAGATGCTCGCCGGGCGTCACCACCCACTGAAGCGGGAAGCGCCCCATCAGCAGGCGCAGGCGGTGCTGATGAAAGCCGGTGTTCGGGATCGAGATGATGAAGCCCTTGCGGATGTGCGGTCGCAGGTGATTGAGCAGGGTTTCCGGATCGGGCAGATGTTCGATGATCTCGGACAGGATGACGTAATCGAAGGTGGCCTCTGCGCCGTAGTGCCGGGCGATGACTTCGCCGATCGGCAGGTTGATATCTGCCAGTTCGACGTTCAGCCCGTGTGAGCGGCAGAAATCGACCGCTTTCTGCGAGACATCCAGCCCACAGCCTTCGATCTGGCGCGTATCGATCAGGTATCGGAGCAGCGCTCCGTCGCCAACGCCCAGATCGAGGACTCGATCGCCCGGCTGAACAACGCGGGCAAAAACCTGCGCCCGCTTCAGCCGCCACGGGGAGAGGATACCCATGCCAGACTGGGCTTTCTTGTCCCAGTAATCATCATAATTGACGACGCCGACGCGCGCTGTTTCCGGATAGGAGAACAGACGGCGCACGCCATGATAACGGTTCGCCAGCCACAGATACACCGGTCGAAGCGGCGATTCGCGAAGGGTCTTTTTGAGGTCTGCCATGATGGCAGAAATTCTAATCGCAGATGCCATTTGTGACCATCGTCACTGTTGACAACAAATCCCCTTTTGACGTATTCTGCGATTTGAAATGTATCGTCGGAATGCACGGTTTTTGCGGGATTTCAGGCTTATGGGGGACGCAGAACCGGGCAGGGCGCGATGTGTGATTCGCGCGTCTAGTTGAGTGAGAAAGCCGCATGAACGCTGTCGTCAACGTCCTCATCCCACGCCGCATCTGGATCGAAAAGCAGGATGCCGAAAACGATGTGTGCGATGTGATCGTCGAGATGGAGGATGGTATCTACTATACGGCGATGTTCTGCACGCCTCCCTACCTCGAACGGCAGATGGATCTGAGCTACGAAGTTAGCAAATCCACGGCAGACACGCCGGCTGTGCGCTATACGACGCTGGAAACGCCGCATGTCTTCGTGCCGCAGCTCACGATGGAAGTCATCGAAGACACGATCGATAATCTGCTCTCGCTGGATACGTTCGGCACGGTTTTTACGCAGGTCTCCGATCAGGACGGCAACGAGCCGGATTACGCCTTCCTGAAGCGGCACGCGGGCAAGCGCGCCTCGGCAGAGATCGCTGCCGTCGTCCTCAACGAAGTCCTGATCACCCAGACTGATGTCGAGACCACCGAGCCGACAACCGTCGCCTGACGGCGACAATTCTCTTTCTCCCCAACCACCAACACGAGACTGATTGAGGCGGGGCGAAAGCTCCGCTTTTCGTTTGGCGCGCTGCTCCCGAAGGCCGCCGGGATTGATCCGACGGGCAGCAGGTGCGGGCGTGCTATAATCGACCCGTTTGAGTTCATCACTGGAGCAATCTGAATCATGTCCGAGCGTTACGAAGACTCGCAGCTATACCGCATTCGCCATTCGACGGCGCACGTCATGGCGCAGGCGATGCTGGAACGCTTTCCCGAAGCCAAGATCGCGATCGGCCCGCCGATCGAGGACGGTTTCTACTACGATTTTCTGCTGCCGCGCAGCCCGCACGAGGATGATATCGCCTGGGTGGAAGCGCGGATGAAAGCCATTCTTGCCGAGGGGCACGATTTCGTGATGCGCGAAGTCACGGCAGACGAAGCCAGAAAGCAGTTTGCCGATCAGCCGTTCAAGCTGGAGCTGATCGATGAGCTGGCCAATGGCCGCTTCGACGAAAACGGCGAGCCGCTCGCCGCCCCTGCTGAACGGCTGACGTTCTATACGCAGGCGACGTTCACGGATCTCTGCCGGGGTCCTCACGTGAAGAACACGAAAGAGATCAACCCGGATGCCATCAGCATCACGTTCAAGATGCCCGCCGGCGCATACTGGCGCGGCGATGAGAAGAACCCACAGCTCACGCGCATTTATGGCACGGCTTTCGAGACGCCGGAACAGCTTCAGGATTACCTGCACCGCCTGGAAGAAGCCAAACGCCGCGATCACCGCAACGTCGGCGAAAAGCTCGGTCTGTTCACGTTCAGCCCGCTGGTTGGCAAAGGTCTGCCGCTGTGGAAGCCGAAAGGGGCCACGCTGCGCGATACGCTGGAGCGCTGGCTGCGCCAGGTGCAGATCGATAACGGCTATGAGCCGGTCGTGACGCCGCATATCGGCAATCTGAATCTGTATCGCACGTCCGGCCACTATCCGTACTACAAGGACAGCCAGTACGCGCCGATCGAGGTAGATGAGGAAGAATATCTGCTCAAGCCGATGAACTGCCCGCACCATATCATGATCTACAAGAGCGAGATGCGCTCCTACCGTGATCTGCCGGTGCGTTATGCTGAGTTCGGCACGGTCTATCGCTACGAGCAGAGCGGCGAGCTGCACGGGCTGACGCGCGTCCGCGGCTTCACGGTCGATGATGCGCACCTGTTCGTCACGCCGGAACAGCTTCTCGGCGAGTTCATGGGTGTCGTCAGATTGATCCAGTACGTCTTCAACACGCTCGGACTGACGGATTTCCGCGCCCGCGTCGGCATCCGCGACCCGAAAAGCGATAAATACGTGGGCGATGATGCGCTGTGGGAACAGGCAACCAGCGCAATCATCCAGGCGTGCGAGGAACTGGGGCTGCCGTACACGGTGGAAGAAGGCGAAGCGGCGTTCTATGGGCCGAAGCTCGACTTCATCTTCCGCGACGTGCTCAAACGCAACTGGCAGCTTGGCACGGTGCAGGTCGATTACAACCTGCCCGCCCGCTTTGAGCTGGAATACGTCGCCGAGGACAATACGCGCAAGCGCCCGATCATGATCCACCGCGCGCCGTTCGGCAGTCTTGAACGCTTCATCGGCATCCTGATCGAGCATTTCGACGGGCAGTTCCCGCTGTGGCTCTCGCCCATTCAGGCGCTGCTGATCCCGATCACGGATCGCAACATCGAGTATGCCGAGGGCGTGGCGAAGACGCTCCGCGATGCGGGTTTGCGGGTGGAGATCGACGGCAGCAAGGCGCGTATGCAGGCGAAGATCGCCGCCGCCCGCGAACGGCATATCCCGTACATGCTGATCATGGGCGACCGTGACGCCGCGGCGGGCGCGGTCAGCGTCCGCCTGCGCACGGACGAAGATCTCGGCGCGATGCCGGTTGCCGATTTCGTGGCGATGGCGCAGCGCATCAACGAGTCGCAGTCGATCGATCTGAAATAAACCTGCGCCGATCCCGAATCAAAAGCGGACGTTCCATCATGACGCGATATGACGCGATGATAGGGCGTCCGCTTCGTTTTGCCTGAAAAGCCGCTGATCAGAAGTTGATCATGTGACCTTCGAGACCGTGCGCCGCTTCCTTGATCGCTTCGCTGAGCGTCGGGTGCGCGTGCACGTTGCGGGCGATCTCTTCCGGTGTCAGCTCTGCCAGGCGTGCCAGCGTGAGTTCCGGCAGCAGTTCGGTCACATCCGGCCCGATCAGGTGCGCGCCGAGGATCTCGCCGTATTTCTTGTCGCTGATCAGCTTGACGAAACCCGTGGCATCGCCGAGACCGTGCGCCTTGCCATTCGCCTGGAACGGGAATTTGGCGACGTTGATCTCGTAGCCCTTTTCACGCGCCTGCTTCTCGGTATAGCCAAAGCTGGCGACCTGCGGCTGGCAGTACGTGGCGCGCGGCATCATATCGAAATCCAGCTCGATAGTCGGCGCGCCGGCGATGTTCTCGGCCGCGATCACGCCCATCGCCTCGGCGACATGCGCCAGCATCAGTTTGGCGGTGACATCACCGATGGCGTAGATATGCGGCACACTGGTCTGCATTTTGCCATTGATGGCGATCGCGCCCTTGTCGCTGAGCTTGACGCCGGTTTTTTCCAGCCCGTAGCCTTCGGTGCGCGGCTTGAAGCCGATGGCCTGCATCAGCTTCTCGGCTTCGAGGACCTGCTGCTTGCCATCGCCCGTCGTCACGGTGACCTTGACGCCCTTGCCGGTATCCTCGACGGCATCGACGCGGGTCCTGGTCATCACTTTCACGCCCAGCTTCTTGTAGGCTTTCTCCAGTTCCGCGCTGACCTCTTCGTCTTCCAGCGGCAGCAACCGGTCGAGGAACTCGACGAGCGTGACCTCAACGCCGTAATTGGCGTGGACATAGGCAAATTCGACGCCGATCGCCCCACCCCCCGCGATGATGATCGACTTCGGCAGCTTGTCCTCCATGATCTGCTCTTCATAGGTGACGACGCGCTCACTGAGCGAAGTGCCGGGGATCAGGCGGGTGGTTGCGCCAGGCGCAAGGATGGCGTTTTTGAACGTCAGCGTTTCCTTCTTGCCATCGTTGAGCGTGACTTCGATATTGTTGGCGTCGATGAACTGGCCCCAGCCTTCATATTCGTCGATCTTGTTCTTGCGCATCAGGAAGTGGACGCCCTTGACGCGCCCATCCGCAACCTGCCGGCTCCGCTTGAAGGCGGCGGCAAAATCCATCGAGACTTCGCCCTTGATCTGAATACCGAATTTATCGGCCTCATGCTTGAGCAGGTGCGCAAGTTCAGCGTTGCGCAGGAGCGCTTTTGAAGGGATGCAGCCGACGTTGAGACAGACGCCGCCCCAGTATTTCTTTTCGATGATCGCGGTCTTCAACCCAAGCTGGCTGGCGCGGATCGCCGCCACATAGCCGCCCGGCCCTGCGCCCAGGACGACAACATCATAGGATTTCGCCATTGTGATAAGTTCTCCTCAATTTGATCAGCATGGCTGCTGATTTTAGCCGTTACAACCCCTCGTAGGCAACCAGATACCAGACCAGCCAGCCCCGACCATGCTATGCCCTCTCCACAGTGGAGAGGGCAGCGAAGCGGGTGAGGTTTATCCCTGCTGATTCGACGTGCCGGGCGCGGGAGTTCCTTACGACCAGCCTTCCAGGCGCTTCCTGAGCATCAGCATGAAGCCATCCGCCGTTGCGCCGTCAGCAATACGATGATCAAACGTCAGCGAGAGATAGCAGCATGGGCGGATCGCGATCATATCAGCGCCATGGGCATCCGTGATGACCCGGACGCGCTTTTCCATCACGCCGACGCCGAGAATCCCTGCCTGTGGCTGGTTGATGATCGGGGTAGCAAACAGACTGCCGCCGACGCCATGATTGCTGATGCTGAACGTCCCCCCCTGCACTTCGTCAACACGGAGCTGCTTGCTGCGCGCCCGCGCAGCAAGATCGTTGACTGCCCGCGCCGTACCGAGCAGGTTGAGTTCGCCCGCGTTGCGGATGACCGGCACGATCAGCCCGCCATCTATGGCGACCGCGATGCCGATATGGATGGCGCGCAGTTGATAGATCCCTTCGTCCGTCCAGCGTGAATTCAGGATCGGCACAGCGCGCAGCGCTTCGACCGTCGCAGTGACAAAGTAGGCCGTCAGCGTCAGGTTGACGCCCTGCGCGGCATAGGCAGCCAGATTCGCCTGACGATGCGCCAGCACAGCCGTCATATCAACCTCGAACACCGTCGTCACGTGCGGCGACGTGTGTTTGCTGCGCACCATATGATCGGCAATGCTGCGGCGCATCGCGGTCAGCGGCAGCAGGTCCGCCTCGGATGCTGTCGGGATCGGTTCCGGCGGGTACATCCGCAGGGAGTCAACCGGTTTGCCCGCCGTCGCCACCAGCGGATCCAGGGCGGCCGGTTTGCGCTGCGTGGAGGAAGGCGGCGTCGATGGTGCGGGTGTCGTCTCATCTTCGTAATTGACGCTCGGCTTGAAGAGATCGCCGCTGCCGGGACGTTCCCAGGGCGGCAGATCATCCTCGGCTGCGGCGGCAGGGGCTGCGCCGCGCTCAGCCAGATACGCCTCGACATCCTTCTTGGTGACGCGCCCGCCGCGCCCTGTGCCCGCGATCTGTGCCAGATCGATCTGATGATCGGCAGCCATCCGCGCCACGACCGGAGTCACATGCCCCGCCGGCGATGCGGGCTGGTGACTGCCGTTGGGTGCAGGCGGAACAGCGGCAGGCGCAGGCTCGGCTGACTCATCTTCTGCGCCGATCAGCGCCAGCGGTGTGCCATGTTCAACGGTCGTCCCTTCCGGCACGAGAATTTGCAGCAGCACGCCTGATGCGGGCGCAGGAATTTCGGTATCGACCTTGTCCGTGCTGACTTCCAGCAGAGGTTCGTAGGCGGTGACGGGATCGCCGGGCTGCTTGAGCCACCGGCTGACCGTTCCTTCGACCACGCTTTCACCCAACTGCGGCATGATGACAGGTGTCGTCATGAGCATTTTCCTCTCTGCGCCTAGTACGCGGCGATCTCGCGGATCGCATCGGCGATCTTGTCCGGGTTGGGCATGAAGAATTCCTGCATATTGTGGCTGAACGGCACGCCGGGCACGTCTGGGCCGGTGAGGCGGCGGACGGGGGCATCGAGCAGCTCAAAGCCGTCGTCTGCCAGCACAGCGGCGATCTCGGCTCCATAGCCGAGCGTCCGGTTATCCTCATGCACGATCAGTGCCTTGCCAGTTTTGGCAACCGAGTTCAGGATGGCGGCTTTATCCAGCGGCAGCAGCGTGCGCAGATCCACCACTTCCGTATCGATGCCATCCTCACGGGCAGCGCGCTCTGCCGCCTGCACGGCATAATGCGCCATCATGCCATAGGCGAACACGCTGACATCGCGTCCTTCACGGGCGATCCGCGCAGGGCCGATCGGCAGCGTATATTCCTCCTCCGGCACATCGCCCCGGATGGCGCGATAGCCCTTCTTCGGCTCGAAAAAGAGCACCGGATTCGGATCGCGGATAGCGCTCTTGAGCAAGCCTTTGGCGTCATAAGGCGTGGACGGGATGACCACTTTCAGACCGGGGACATGGGCAAAGAAGGCCTCGACACTCTGCGAGTGATACAGCCCGCCGCTGATGCCGCCGCCATACGGCGAACGGATCGTCAGCGGGACGCGCCACTGCCCATCCGAGCGGTAATACATCTTGGCAGCTTCGTTGACGATCTGGTTGAAAGCCGGGTGGATGAAATCGGCGAACTGAATTTCGCAGATCGGGCGCAGATCTGCCAGCGCCGCGCCGATGCCGACCGCGACGATCGACAGCTCAGCCAGCGGCGAGTCGACCACGCGATCCGGGCCATATTTGTCATACAGCCCCTGTGAGGCGCGGAAGACACCGCCGCGAACGCCGACATCCTCGCCGGTCAGGAAGACACGGGGATCGCGTGCCATCTCTTCATCCATCGCCATACGAATGGCGTCGATGAGCGTCATCTGCGTCATGCAGCACCGCCTTCCTCAAGCGGCGCATAGACATCGCCGAGCGCGGCTTCGCCGGGGGGAAGCGGCGCTTCTTCTGCGGCGAGCTGCGCAGCATCCACTTCCAGACGGGCACGATCTTCATATTCGGCGACCAGCGCGTCCGTCAGAATACCCTGTTCGATCAGATGCTTCTGGAAGCGTGCGATCGGGTCCTTGGCCTTCCACGCGGCGACTTCTTCGCGGCTGCGATAGCTGCGATCGTCGTCATCGCTGGAATGGGGGACGACACGGTAGGTCTTGGCTTCGAGCAGCGTGGCTCCGCCGCCGCTGTAGGCGCGCTCAGCGGCTTCGCGGGCGACATCATAGACTGCCAGCACATCATTGCCATCGACCACCACCCCGTGAACGCCGTAGGCAGCGGCGCGATCCGCCACGTTGGCGACCGCCATCTGCGCCTCAAGCGGCACGCTGATAGCGTAGCTGTTGTTCTGCACGACGCAGATGAACGGCAGCCTGTGAACGCCCGCCCAGTTCATGCCTTCGTGCCATTCCCCCTGGCTGGTCGAACCTTCCCCCAGGCAGGTCAGCGCCAGGCGTGGCTGAGTCGGGTCAGCAGGATCAACCAGACCGAGCTTCTGCTTATAGGCGATGGCGAATGCCAGCCCGGCCGCTTCCGGAACCTGCGTCGCCACGGGCGCGCTGCCGCTGATGATGTTGAGCGCTTTCGAGCCGAAATGACTGGGCATCTGGCGGGCGTTACTGCTGACCTCGCCTTCCTTGCCATAGAGCGAGAACATGAAATCGCGCGGCGTGATGCCGATAGCGAGACAGAGGGCGAGATCGCGATAGTACGGATGCACATAATCGATGCCGCGCTGAATGGCGAAAGCGATCCCGATCTGGGTGGCTTCATGCCCCATGGCGCTGATGTGGAAGGCGATTTTGCCCTGGCGGTGGAGCATCCAGGCACGTTCGTCGGTGCGGCGGCTGAGCAGCATCAGCCAGTACATTTCCAATAAAGTCTTTTCGTCCAGATGAGAAGACGACCGGGTCACTACAGACGTACCCAATGCCAGACTCCCTTCTTCAAAAGAATGCTTTATCCGTATTGTAATGGATTGTGCGAAGTGTTGAAATGCCCTTATGCAAAGCGCATAAAGCGGGGTTCCGCCAGGGATATCCGATCGTTTATCGCAAGTTTATCCCAAGTTTGGGATATCGTGGGATCGTGTGCGATTCCATAACGTTAATCAACCATTGTCTTCGAGCTGGCTGACACGTAATTCCGCCTGGTCAAGCAGTGTCTGGCAGTAAGCGGCAAGTTTACGTCCCCGCTCATACAGCGCCACCGACTGCTCAAGCGTCAGTTCACCGGAATCGAGCTGGCTGACGATCGCTTCCAGCTCGGCGTATGCGGTCTCAAACGTGGTGTTTTCGTCCATCGGGCAGGTTCACCTGTTTTTCCAACTCAATACCCAAATTCGCGCTGAACGCGGTTGATCAGCGGGCGATTTTCCAGATAACGCTCCAGATTCTCCATAAAGACCGCCGCCGTCTTTTCATTGTAGCGCTGATTGAAACCTGCCACATGCGGGCTGATCAGCACGTTCTCCATCCCCCACAGCGGGCTGGTGGTAGGCAGCGGCTCTTCCTCAAAAACGTCGAGCGCCGCGCCGGCGATCCTGCCGGACGAGAGCGCCGTGATCAGATCGGCTTCATCGACCACGGGGCCGCGCGCCACGTTGATCAGCACGGCAGTGCGTTTCATCGCCCTGAAGACGTTCTCATTAACCATGTGGCGGGTGCTTTTTGTGAGCGGGGCGATCAGCACCAGAAAATCACACTCGCTCGCCATCGAAGCGATCGCTTCCGGCGGATAGATACGCGCCGGGATCTCGCCTTCCGGATCGCCGGTTCCCGGCTCGCGGAAGCCATCCCGATCGGCAGGGTGCATCACATCGCGCTTGATCGCCAGCACGCGCATTCCCAGCGCGTCGCACTGGCGCGCCAGTTCCCTTCCGACACTGCCATAGCCGACGATGCCGACCGTCTGCCCACGCAGCTCACGCGGCGCATACACCTTGTAACGATCCTCGCGCCAGAGCGCCGCCTGCTGATCGCGCTGAAGCTGATAGAACTTATAGTTGAAATTCAGCATCATGCCGAGGCAGAACTCAGACAGATGAACCGTATGCACGCCGCTGGCAGTGGTGATCTCCACATCCTGGGCGCGGTAGATCGGCTCGTTTTCGATCGTGTCGATCCCGGCCGTATGCATCTGAATCCAGCGCAGACGAGGGACTTCTGCCGGCTCCGGGAAGGTGCGCAGCGTGTAGAGCACTTCCGTCTCTGCCCACACGCGATCCGGCACATTCGGGAAATGGCGCTCCACACGCAGACGCGGCGAGATCGCGCGGATCTGCTCGATCAGCGCGTCCGAATAATCCATCGCCACCACCACGTTGATCGTCTCCTGCCCGTCAGTCATTCAACTCCCCTTCTCAGCCTGCCGGTATCCGCCACAACTCTAGCGCAGGGCGTAGTGCGCCGCAATCCGAACGGTCTGCGCGTGGATCGTGACGATAGCATCGACCGAACGCGCATAGCCGCCCGCCATCGACACGGCGACAGGCAGTCCCGCCTCTCGGCACAGACGGAAGATCACATGATCGCGCTCTGCCAGCCCGGCAGCGCTGACCGCCATCCGTCCCAGTTGATCCTCATGATACGGATCTGCGCCCGCGAGAAAGATCGCCAGATCTGCGCCTGCCTGGGCGATCGCTCGCCGCGCGCCTTCCTCCAGCATCGACAGATAGAGGGCATCATCTGCGCCGTCCGGCAGTTCGAGGTCGAGATCGCTCGTCTGCTTGTAGAACGGGAAGTTCTTCGCGCCGTGAATCGAGAAGGTGAAGATGCTCGAATCGCCGCGCAGGATGGATGCCGTGCCGTCGCCCTGATGCACATCGCAGTCAAGGATGACGACACGCCGGGCAAGACCTTCCGCCTGCATCGCTCGTGCCGCCACTGCGCTGTCGTTGAACAGGCAGTAGCCGGAGCCAAAATCTGCGTGGGCGTGATGCGTACCCCCCGCCAGGTTGACGCTCACGCCATCCTCGAATGCGGCGCGGCAGGCGGCGATCGTCGCGCCGACGGTGGTGACAGAACGGCGCGCCAGCTCCGGAGACCAGGGAAAGCCGATTCGACGCTGCTCTTTGGCGCTCAGACCGCCGTGCAGCACCTTGTCGACATATTCCGGCGTGTGGCAGCGTGTGAGCTGCTCGACAGATGCCTGGGGCGCGGTCAGGATATTCTCCGGCGGCAGGATGCCCTCCGCCAGCACGCGATCGCGCAGCAGACGATATTTCGCCATCGGAAAACGATGTTCGGGCGGCAGGGGCAGAACGAACGTATCGCTGTAAAACGCGCGCATGGAAAGTACTGGTCAACCTGCATTCCAGGGACGAAAAAGGCGGGAGTCTCTGAAAGACCCCCGCCGCGTAATTGTACCTGAAATGTGTGCAGGATGGACTAACGGATGGGCCGCCCGCGCAGCAGGCGCGCCAGCGCGATCAGCACGACCGCGCCGATCACAGCGACGATCAGGCTGACCAGCACCGCCGAGATGCCGCCCGCCGGACGACTGACATCGAACAGATTGAAAAGGAAGCCGCCGACAACCGCGCCGACCAGACCGAGGATGATGTTGGTGATCAGGTTGCTGCGCGTGCGCCCCATGATGTTCCCGGCGATCGCGCCCGCCACCGCGCCGACGATCAGCCAGCCGATACAAATAAACGGAGCGGATAGAATGCCAGTAATGACGTCACCGATGTCCATCGTCATACCTCCCGTGATGTAAGTATCACTGGGGAGTATACCGCCGCTGTGTTAAATGACAAA
>SZPD01000050.1 GCA_030263515.1 Anaerolineae bacterium CFX9
TAGGGATCCGGCACGGTGATGCGAAAGGTGTAGAGCGCCTTATCCAGCGGATGTTCATTGACAGGGAACCATGTCGATGCGCTGACCGGCTCGCCCGCTACATAGACTCTCCCGCCGGAATACGACCAGCCAACCAGCCCGGCCACACCTGCCACGTTGAGCATGCTCTGCGGCATACCAGAGTAATCGATCTCAGTGATGAATTGTGTGCCCTCAGCAATCGGGAACATCGGGGTGATGCTCAGTTCCCCGCCCGACCGGGTGAAGGCTGCTGGTTGTCCATCAACCACCACCGAGTCCACTTGCAGCCCATTGAAATCGAGGTTGAACGCGCTCAACGGCTGGGTGGCAAGAGCAGCGATGCGTGTGGAACCTAACACCCGGTTCCTGTCCATCATCACATCCAGCACCACCTGGTAGTGCTGCACGTCGTAGCCGCCGTTGCCGAGCTGGGGATACAGCGAGTCGCCAATTCCGTCAGCGCCGGGGAACGCATCGCCCTGCCCCAGAGCCAGCGCCGGCATGACGAATATCAGCAGAAAAAAGAACACCCATCGCCCGCGCATTTAAAAACCTTTCCTGATCCGGTCACAAGCGCTCACCTGAATATAACCTGCCGGTGGATAGGTTGAGTTCTGAGGTTGCCCATAGGCACAAAACGATACCTGGCGTATCATAAAGGGTCAGAAGCGGCTAAATTGAACCTCAGACACACGCAAACCGAATTATAGTCTGGTCGCGCATGAATCGTCACATAGGGTGACGAGAAACGCATTGTATTAAAGCACACCTTCCACACAGGAGCACAGTCGGTGAACAACGCGCTGGCGATTGAGACCCACAATGTGGGCAGGGTTTACAAGATACGCGGACCGAAGCGCAGGGACGAGGCCAAAGAGCTGGTTGCGCTGAAGGATGTCAGTCTCGAAGTCCGCCGAGGCGAGTTGTTCGGGCTGCTCGGTCCCAACGGCGCGGGAAAGACCACACTCATCAAGATCCTCTCGACACTGCTGCTGCCCACATCCGGCAAAGCCTTTGTCGATGGCTTTGATGTGACCACCCAATACAAGGATGTCCGCCGCAGCATGAGCATGGTCAGCGGCGGCGAGACGAGCGGTTTCGGCTTGCTGACTGTGGAAGAGAATCTGTGGATGTTTGCGCGTTTCCACGGCATGGAATCAAAGGTCGTGCGCCAGCGTATCGACGAGATGCTCGAAATCGTCGGCATGAAGGATCGCAAGCGCACCAAGATCGCCGATCTCTCGACCGGTCTGCGCCAGAAGATGAACTTCATCCGCGGCTTTCTGACCGATCCGAACGTCGTCTTTCTCGATGAGCCGACGCTGGGACTCGACGTGACGGCGGCGCGCGAAGTGCGCGGCTTCGTCGAAACATGGATGAAAGAACACCCGGATCGCACCATCCTGCTGACGACGCACTACATGGCAGAAGCAGATGCCCTGTGCGACCGTCTGGCGATCATCGACCATGGGCAGGTGCTGGTGTGCGATACGCCCGCCAATCTCAAGCACACCCTCCAGCGTGAAGCGATCTTCAACCTGCGGATCGCACCACTGGGCGCGCGCCCGCCGTCCCGTGACGGCATGATCGAGTCCGTGCCCGGTGTACGCGCCGTGGCGCTGGCGGAAAACAGCGACTTCACCGAGCTGAATCTGACGCTCTCCAGCGAAGACGCGCTGTCCGGCGTCCTCTCGCACCTCACCGCGCGCGGCAGCAGCCTGATCGCGCTGGAAAAACGCGAGCCGACCCTGGAAGACGTGTTCATCAATCTGGTCGGCCGGCGGCTGGATCAGGATACCAGCGCCAAGCCAGAAGGGGCGTAAGATGGCGACGCAGGCAAATCTCGAAGCGGGCGCATCGGTTCACTCGCAGGAAAGGCCGTTCAAAGCATCCGGCTTCAGACTCTTCTGGCGGACGATCTGGGCGCGCGCCTACCCGCGTATCATCGGCGTAACGCGAGAGCGAAGCTGGCTGTTCTTTGAGACAGTGCTGCCCCTGATGGCGACGACGGCATATATCTTCCTGTATCGCGCGCTCAACGCGCCGCAGGAATATATCGGTTTTGTGGTCGTCGGCGGGTCGATGACGGCGTTCTGGCTGAATGTGCTCTGGTCGATGGCGAGCCAGCTCTACTGGGATAAGGATGCAGGCAACCTTGAGCTGTACATCCTCAGCCCCGGCTCGCTGATGGCGATCCTGCTCGGCATGGCGGTAGGCGGCATCATCATGACCCTGTCGCGGGCGGTCATCATTCTGGTGGTGTGTTCCGTCCTGTTCGAGGTCAACTATACGGTCTCAAGTTTCCCGCTGCTCGTGGTCGTCTTTGCGCTCACGATGACGGCGCTCTATGGCATGGGGACGATGTTCGCCTCCATCTTCCTCGCTTTCGGGCGCGAAGCCTGGCACATGACCAACCTGCTCCAGGAACCGATCTATCTCGCTTCAGGTTTCTACTTTCCGGTCAAGGCGCTCGGTTTCTGGGCGGCGACGTTCGCCTCGATCATCCCGCTCACACTCGGCATGGACGCCATGCGTCAGATCGTGTTTTCAGGGGATCCGACGCTCGGTTTCCTCAGCGTTGAGGTGGAGGTCGCCGCGCTGGTTGTGCTGGCGGTCGTCTTCGTCGCCATTGCCGCATGGATGCTTCGCCAGCTTGAAATCGTCGGCCGCCGTGAAGGCCGGCTGATCGAACGCCGCCGCTGAAGGAAAATACACTACTATGGCTCTTGCACAGCGCATTCTTGAAGTCCCCAGCATCCGCCGCAATGACACGCTGCGGTCATTTATCGTCGGCGCGTGGCTCGGCTGGCAGATCGAGTCGAACTGGGCGAGTCCGGGCTTGTTCGCCATCTACTCGATCGCCCGCCCGGTCGCCAGCGTGCTGATCCTGGTGGTCATGTACAGCGTGATCACCGATGGCGCGCTCGACGATCCGCTGTTCGCCTATATCTATCTGGGAAATGCCCTCTACATCATCGTCAGCAGCGCCGTCAGCGGGATTAGCTGGGCGGTCATTGACGACCGTGAGCATTACCGCGTCAACAAGCAGCTCCACACCACGCCGATGAACCACTTCGCCTATCTCGTCGGGCGCGGCGTCGCACGGTTCTTCATCGGGCTGATCTCGGTCGCCATCACGGTCGGTTTTGGCTTAATCGCATTTCGCCTGCCGCTCAGTTTTGCGCAGGTCAACTGGGGACTGCTGCTCCCGGCGCTCATCTTCGGCGTCGCCAGCATGGGGGCGATGGGGCTGATCCTCGCCAGCGTAACCATGCAGATGGCGCGCCACTTCTGGACCGTCGGCGAATCGGTGACGGGCGCGCTGTATCTGTTCACCGGGGCAATCTTCCCGCTCGATGTGCTGCCCGCTTTTCTCAGGCCCATCGGCTACATCTTTCCAGTCACTTACTGGCTGGAAGCCATGCGCCGCGCCCTGATCCCGAACTCGCCGCGCTTCGAAACGCTGGCATGGCTAACCGATGCCGGGTTGATCGCCGTGCTGGCGTTCAGCACGATCGTGCTGAGCTGGGCGTCGCTCAGGATTTACCGCTGGTCGCTGTTCCAGTCCAAGGAAAAAGGCATCATCGACATGGAGTCGAACTACTAGCCGGTCGTCTTCATGCCCGCGGCGATGCCGTTCACGGTGGAAAGCACCGTATTCAGCAGAGAGTCGTATTCCGGCGTCCCGGCATGCATGGCGCGCAGGCGGCGCAGCAGCGTCACCTGAATGAAGTTGAGCGGGTCCACGTATGGATTGCGCCGGTCGATCGAGACCTGCATGACAGGCGAATGATCGAGCAGATTTTTCTGCTGCATCACGGCGCAGATCATGCCGCATGCAGTCGCATGTTCCTCAAACATGCGGTTATAGATCTGGTCGCGCAGGCTGACTTCGGGAACCAGCTCTGCATACAGCCGCGCAATCCCCATATCCGCCTTCGCCACATCCAGCTCAACGTTCTCCATCAGCGCCCGGAAGAAATTCCAGCGCTGATACATCTGCTGAAGCAGTTCCAGCCCGCCCGGATGCTCGTCACAGAAGCGCTGAAGCGCCGTTCCCACACCAAACCAGCTTGGAATGATGGCGCGGCTCTGCATCCACGAGAACATCCACGGGATGGCGCGGATCGACTCGAAGCCGCCTTTGGTACGTTTGGCAGGGCGGCTGCCGATCGGCAGACGGGCGAGTTCGTTGATCGGTGTCGCCTGCTGCCAGTAATCGATGAATCCCGGCGTTTCATAGACGAAAGCCCGATAGGCTTTGAAGCCAGCATCGGAAAGAAAATTCATCGCGTCACGCCATTCCGGCTGCGGCTCGGCATTTGCCAGCCCGCCGAGCGACATCAGCACGGCATGCCCAATCTGCTGCAAATGACGGCGCGCGATCTCGGCATTGCTGTAGCGGTACGCGATCACCTCGCCCTGCTCCGTGATCTTGATCTGCCCCTGAAACGTCATCGGCGGCTGTGAGATGATGGCGCGGTTGGTCGGCCCGCCGCCCCTGCCGATGCTGCCGCCGCGCCCGTGAAAGAGTTCGAGATGCACGCCGAAGCGGGCACAGACCTCCGCCAGGCGCTGCTGTGCGAGATACAGATTCCAGTTGGAGGCCAGGTATCCGCCATCCTTGTTGCTGTCCGAGTAGCCAAGCATGATCTGCTGGCGCATCCCGCGCGCGGCAAGCTGCTTCTGATATTCCGGGTTATTGAACAGGGTTTCCATGATCGACGGCGCGGAAACCAGGTCTTCAATCGTCTCGAACAGCGGCACGATGTCTACGCTGTCCTGCACGCCGACCTCACGCGCCAGCATCAGCATGGCGAGAATATCGCTCGGCGCGGTGCTCATGCTGGCGATCACGCTGTCGATGACGTAACTGCCGTAGAGACGGTGCGCCTTTGCGATCATGCGCCATGTTGCGATGATGCGATTCGTCGTCTCGCTGAACTGCGGCTCAACCGGGAAAAACGGACGCGGATTCTGGATCTCGCGGGTGAGCAGCGCCTGTTTCTCAATTTCAGGAAGCGCCTGATAATCCTCACACTGTCCATAGTGGCGGAACATCTCATCCAGCGTGCTGCGGTGCAGCCGGGCATCTTCACGAACATCAAGGGTGACCAGATGCAGGCCGAACAATTCGATCTTGCGCATCAGCCGTCGAAGTGTGCCATCAGCGACGAACTGTCCCCTGTTCTCGCGCAGGCTTTCGTCCACCAGTTGAATATCCTGAAGCAGATCTTCCTTGGTCTTGTAACCGTCTTCCCGGAGTTTTTCCCAGATAATGGTCATCATCTGGCGATAGATTTCATCGTGTTCCCGCTCAGGGAAGCCTCTGGCAGCCTGTACCCGCGCCATGAGCGCCCGCGAGACTCCAGCCTCATCAAGCGACTGGGTGAGATGATCGCGCAGGAACAGAATCTCATTGAGATAAACCTGTTTGACCGCTTCGCGCATGGTGCGAAGCGCATCGAGCGTGACATCAGCCGTCACATTCGGGTTGCCATCCCGGTCACCGCCGATCCATGAGGCGAACTGAAGGATATTCGGAAGCTGCTTCCAGTCTTCGTCAGGAAATGCAGTGGCGAGCGACTCTTCCAGCTCACGATAGAAGTCGATCACCACATCCATAACCGCAGAGGTCAGAAAATACACGCCGAAATCCACCTCATCGGCGACGGTGGGACGAGATGAGCGCGTCGGGCGCGTCTGCCAGAGTTCCTCAATTTCTTCGGTGAGCAGGGCCGTGATCGCCCGGCGTTCTCTGGGCAGCAGGCGATAGCTGTCGTTGTTCCACATCATGCGGGCAAGCTGGCGCAGCTTGATGAGCACTTCCTTGCGTTTGGCTTCGCTGGGGTGTGCCGTCATGACCAGGCGAATACGCAGCTTTGCCAGAATAGCGCGCACATCCGAAGCTGAACGCCCCGCCTCTTTGAGCGCAGCCAGCGCCTCATCGATCGACTCATTTACCCTGCCATTGGCTTCACGCTGGCGAAGCACACGAATGCGCTGCTGATCTTCAGCGATATTGATCAACTGGAAATAGTTGCTGAACGCCTTGGTGAGAATGCGAAGCGAGTCGAGGTCGAGCTGATCGAACAGCGCACCGAGCTGAGCGGTGCGCACCCGATCATCCGCGCGGCGGGCTTTGGCTTTGGCGCGAACTTCTTCCACCAGTTCAAACGCGGCGTCTCCGTGCTGTTCACGGATGACATGCCCCAGCAGCGTCCCCAGAAATTTGATATCGGCACTCAGCGCGCCGGACAGATCTGCCTTGATCTCAGCAGTGCTCAGCATACCGTTTCACTCCGCGTGTCGTTGGTTGCCGAACATAGTAACGCGGATCCCCGCGGGCTGACAACGAAAATCCCGGCGATTATTCTGTCTGACAAAACAGAACCGCCGGCATCCACACCATGCCGGCGGCGGGCGGTTGCAACCCTGTTGAGCGAAATCAGACGCGCTGAGCGCTGGCCGCTTCTCCCAGTGCTTCCTTTAGAAAATGCTTGACCGAATCGACACTGACGGCGACGCCCACATTCCAGCCGGTGATGAGCGTATTCACACCAACCATCTGGCCGGACGCATCCACCAGAGGACCGCCCGAATTGCCGGGACGCAGATGCGTATCCGTCACGACATAATCGCCGCTGACGTTCATCTCCGGCAACCCCTTGCCCACCCGGATGACGACGCCACCCGTTGCGGCATTCGTCACGCCCCACGGATGACCGACTGCAAACACCCACTGCCCGGCATGAAGCCGCTTCGCACTGCCCGGCATGATGGTCGCCAATCCTTCAGCGACAATCGAAAGCGCCGCCAGATCGCGCCCGTCATCGCGCGCCAGCAGCCGGGCGGGCAGCACACGTCCATCGGCAAGCGCCACTTCCAGCACCCCGCCGCCGCGGACGACATGCGCGTTGGTGACGATCAGCCCGTCAGGATGCCAGATCGAGCCTGCGCCAACTCCGCGCGCTGAAGCCCTCACCTGCACCACACTGCGCTGAACCGACTCTACAAGCGACGCCAGATCAGCGTTCAACTGCTGAAACAGATTCCCCATGAGGTTGATCCACTCCCTGCATTAAGTCCGAACGCCAGCGCCGATTATTTGCGCTCTCCGATCGTCACTGTCAGTTCGGCGATCTGCCCGCCGCGCAGCACTTTGACCGGCACTGCCTTGCCGACAGCATCACCGCCAAGCTGGCCCATCAGGTCATCCATATGACGGACGCGCGCGCCCGCCACGCCCACGATGGTATCGCCGAGCGTCAGCCCTCCCTTATCCGATGGGCTGTCCGGCTCGACCGACATCACCAGCAGGCCGGTTTCCTGCTCCAGATGCTGCGCCATCGCCGAGGGCAGGCGCACCGGCTGCGCGCTCACACCAAGATAACCACGACGAACACGCCCATGCGTCAGCAGCATCTCGGTGACGCGGCGCAGGGTGACGGATGGAATGGTCACGCTGACGCCGCGCGCCAGCGCCGAACTGTTGATCCCATAGAAAGGCCCTGCGGCGCTGACGAGCGGGCCGCCGCTGAAGCCCGGATACATAACCACATCAGTCTGCACATAGCGATCGATCGTGCCGCCCGCCGAAGTGCGCCATGCCTCATCGAGCGCCGACACGATGCCGAGCGTCGCCTGAAGCGTCCGCTCCGGACGCCCGATCGCGACGACCAGATGACCGACGCGCATCTCGTCATCCGCCGCCCATGAAGCCGGGGTCAGTCCGTTCGCCTGCACACGCAGCAGGGCGAGATCCGTGGTCGGATCACGGCCGACCAGCGCCGCGCTGGTGACATCGCCGTTGGGCAAGCCAACTCTGATGTTGTCATCACGCTCAACTACATGATGCGTGGTGATGATCATCCCATCCGCAGACCAGACGACGCCAGTCGCCGACTGTCGGCGGCGTCCTTCCACACGCACGATACTTGCGCCAGCAGCTTCCACTGTGGAAGCCAGATCGTCGGACAGGTTCTTCAGGAAATCTGTCATCGTTCACTCACCCTTTCGGTCATCAGAACAGGTTCTCAATCAACGTTGACCTGATTACATCACATCCGCAGGGGCTAAAACATCCGCCAACAGAGGGATCACCCCCTGCCCATTGGAACAGGTCGCCTTCCATCACAGGTGCGGCTCAGAGCGCGATCAGGCCGACTCGCGTCGCGCGGACAACAGCTTCAGTGCGGCTCTGCGCACCCAGCTTGGTCAGGATGGCGTTAACGTGAAACTTCACGGTATGTTCGCTGATATTCAGCCTCAGGGCGATCGTTTTGTTCGGCAAACCTTCTGCAATCAGGTTGAGGACTTCTGCCTCACGGGGTGTGAGCGTTTCCGCGGTGACCCCTTCATCACCAAACAGAGGGGCGGGCGCAAGCGCTTCAGCGGCGCGGGGCGGCAGCACGGTCAGCCCGGCGGCAAGCGCCATCAGCGCGGTGACCAGCGTTTCGGCCGGCGCTGACTGGAGCAGGATGCCGCGCACGCCATAACGGATCAGCGAAGCCGACGTATCCAGCAGCGCGCGTTCATCGCCCACCAGTGCCAGGATCGGAGGTGGACTGCCCCCCAGCTCAGTCAGCCGCTCGATGGAAAGCATCGGCTCGTAACCCATATCCCAGATCAGCGCATCGGGATTATGCAGATCGACATTATCGGCAAAGTCTGCATCATCGGCAATCTGGCCGATCACGTTGACTGCCTGGCTTCCCAGCAGTGCTGCCAGCCCGGCGCGTGCCAGTGGGCTGCCCGCCACTACCAGCGTTCGAATGGACTCTACTGTGATCATGGGTGCGCCTTGTCAGACTGTCGTTGATGCGGATTGTATGTGGTCTGCGTAGGAAACGTATTGGAAGACGCCAAAGCAAGGTCAGATGCGCTCAGGGCTGAGCGGAGAGATCCGCGGCGAGCAGAATGTGATCATCTCCGTTCACTGTTGGTATGCGCTCCCCTGTCTGCGCGTCATACAACCCGACGATCAGGCGGAGATCCGCAGCAGACGAGGGAAGCGGTTCATTCCAGCGAAGCTGATGCACATCGGAGATGAACTCACCCGCACGCCATCCTGTAGTCGGGCGTTCGCCGCGCGCAGGCACACTGTCGCTCTGAGCCACCACCTGATCCCCCCGATCCAGCAGTTGAACGAACACAGTCAGGCTGGTGTCGCTTGGCGCTTCTGCGCGCCAGACCAGCAGAATATCCGCTGGCATCCCTGTTCGGAGAGCGCCTTCAGGCAGTGAATAACCGACCAGCTCAGCCAGACCGTCCCACGAACCCGCCGCCGCATGCTCAAAGGGTGGCGCTTCGCCGATATACGGCTGCGCCTCGACAACCATGCGCGCGATCGGCGTGTCGTCCGGCAGCAGCAGGCTGACTGCGCCGCTCGCCGCCCCTGCCGGGATCACCAGCCGTCGCCAGTCCAGCAGAATCCCGTCGGCGGCGGTCACCGTGGGCGGGATGACCACTTCCCACGCACTCGAATCGTCCCGCAGCCGCAGATCAGGCAGATCACCTCGTCCCGTCCAGAGCAGAGAGAGCCGAATTTCTGCGCCATTGATGAGTACCTGCCCCTGCTCGATCCCGCCAAGTGCGATCAGCGTTCGGTCGCCTGCCAGAACCGGAGCGACTGCCGCGAGATCGGCTTCCCGGTTCGTATCCAGCCAGGCAGGCGCGGTCTCCACCCGCCACTCACCCAGGAGCAGATCCCGCCCAACGGCTGGCTGATCGCGCGGCGGCTCCAGCCCTGAGACAAATGCCTGCTCATCGTAAATGCGCAGGTAGACCGGGTACGTGCCCTGCGGTGCGCCAAAAGGCAGGCGCACCAGCGGAAATGCCGTCGCAGTCTCCCCTGGAGCAAGCTGGCTGGTCAGGCGCTGATTCGGCGTGGCGAAAACCGCATCCGCGCGGGCGATCTCCCAGCCCAGCACGCTCCGGACGATCAGCGCCGCTTTCAGATCGGCATTAATCGGCTGGAGAAGCTCGATCTCGATGGGCAGGCAGAGCGCCTGATCCGGCGCTGCGGCGGCGGGTATTTCTGCCCGGCGTATCACACGCACAGCAGGCGCGGCGGGACTGCCAAAGGCTGCATCAGCATCGACCCAGGTCGGGAACGCCAGCGTCGGGCTGCGATACAGACGGCTGGTCATGCCGTGTACAGTATATTCTTCAGGCAGGCGGCGGGTTCCATGGCCGAACAGGCATCCAAGCATGCCGCGAAAATCTGCTCGCTGCGTGAACCAGATATTGAGGGCGACATCGCCTTCAGTGGGCAGCAGTGGAGCGACTGCGTCCATGTCCTGCCCTTCCGGCAGCGTGATGCGATCTGCCGAGACACCCAGCCTATCCCAGTAGTAGGCAAGTTCATAGCGATCGGCGTAGGACCACGCAACCACGCTGTCATCGGAAGTCAGTGTGTCCGCATAGTACTGCACCATGGCGCGCGCATCATCATGCCGAAAATCGGATGCGACGTTCTGCCGGACTGTGAACGCGAGCAGCAGAATCAACCCGCTGACGCCCACCCAACTGAGCCAGGCAGGGCGCAGCCGGGAAAGCGCAGCGCCGAGCGGAATCAGCGCGAGCGGCGCGATCATGACGAGATAGCGCCCGTGCAGTTCGTTGCCGAGTATGACCAAAGCGGCGACCAGACCGCCGGTCAGGACGAAGGTGTGAAAGAGCGCCCAGCGAACGCCCACCCGGCGAACCAGAACAGCACAGGCAGTCAGCCAGAAGGCGAACAAAATAAGCGGCAGCGGCCCCGGCGGGGTGAGCAGCACACGCTCCCACGGCGTCTCCCAGAGCGCGCGCCACAGATCCGCGATGAACGCGGCGGAAAGCACCGGAGCGCTGTCCAGTGCGGCGTTTGCTTCCCTGAGCAGCAGAAAGCGCGTCACGAAATACGGCAGCCACAGCAGCCCGACCCCGATCTGTCCGGCGAGCCAGGCTCGCCAATCCGGGACAGACAGGCTGCGGCGGCTGATCCACGCGATCACGGTCACGACATTCAGCCACAGCACAACCACAGGGCCGGAATTATGGGCATAGAGCAGCGCCAGCTCAGCAGCGAGGAGCATCAGCCAGGCAGTCCAGCGCGCGCGGTTCAGCAGCCCATGAAAGCCGATAGCGCAGGTCATGACCAGCGCCGCCAGCAGTGTATACATGCGCGCTTCCTGCGCCGCCCAGTGTATCAGCGGATTGAAAGCGACGGCCGCCAGCGCGAAGATCGCGGCGCGCCTGCCAAACCATATCGAAGCCAGGCGAAAGCTGAGCGCGCAGGTGATCATGCCGAGGAAGACGGAAAACAGGCGCAGCGCAAACTCGCTTTCGCCGAACAGACGAGCATGAACATGCAGCAGCGCGTAGTAGAGCGGCGGATTGGTGGCGTCTGCATTGGCGGCGGCGATCACGTCAGGCTGGGCAGCAGCAAAGGCAGACCAGCCTTCATCGAACCAGATGCTCTGCAAGCCGAGGTTGGAGATCCAGAAGGCGAAGGCGATCAGCAGGATGACCGCACCCGCCAAAACTGCTGCCGGGGAAAAATCTTTACGAAAGTTCAAGTAGCGTCTCTGGTCGAAGATGATTACAATGACCATATAATAGCTAATGACGCTGAAAAGTGAATGCGAGCAACCAGTATGACCGAGACCAGCTCCAAGACATCCGGTCAGGCATGTCCAAACTGCGGGGCCATGAACCGCGTCGGGGTCTTACTGTGTGATAACTGTGGATATAATCTGGTCGATAATGTCGCAGCGCCTTCCACACGCCAGTTTGACCGCGATGCGGTGACCACCGATGATCCTCATGCCACCAACGTACCGGGCATTCTGAAGCCGGAAGCGGCAGAGAGTGAGCCGAAGCCGTCATCGGATTCCGCCGCAGCACCAGCGGCAGAAGCGGCGAAGGAAGCTGTAAAAGAAGCCATGCCGGAACCGCCCGCCGAATCCGCGTCCACGGCTTCAGCGGCGGGCGGAGCCGCGAGCGCATCGGCCGGGTCAGCGCCGGAAGCTCCCGCCGCCGCACAACCCGCCTCCCCCGCCGCCGCACCCGCTGATTCCGAGCCTGCTGCGACCGCCGTCGGCGTCACCCCCCCGACACCAGCGCCTGAGAAGTCTCCCGTTCAGACCAACTCGCTCACCCCGCGCGAGCCGCCGCCGCCGCTGATTGTCACCGAGGCGCAGAAAAAAGCAGTCCTGAGCGCCGGCACAGAACATTTCACAGAGTCGATGGTGCTCAAGCTGGAGATTGAAGGTTACCCGACGCCGCTGGTCATCACGCCGAAGAATGAGATCACGCTGGGGCGACGAGACCCGGCGACCGGCACGATGCCGGATATCGACCTGACCGCCTACTCAGGCTATCGTCTCGGCGTAAGCCGCACTCATGCGATTATTCGGATGAAGGGCGACCTGCTGGAACTGCTCGACCTGGGCAGCAGCAACGGCACACAACTCAACGGCACGCGGCTGACGCCGCATCACCCGCAGATCATCCGGGATGGCGATTTGATCACACTGGGAAAGATGGTGATTCGGGCGCTGTTCCAGCTCATCACGCCAAATCCCACCTGACATGAAGGGACTAGTGCCCCAGAATCTCGGTGACTTCTGCCGCGGCTTTCTTGGCGGCGAACAGCACATGGCTGAGCCGTGCGCCTTTCTCCACAAGAACTGCCAGTGAGGCGCGCCCCGCAGGGAACACGACCATCACCCCCTGTTCCCCTTCCATCAGCAGGCGTTCAAGCTCACCCTGCGCCAGCCGACCAAGCGTGCGTTCTGCCAGCCCGATCAGCGTCGCAGACATCGCTGCAACCTGTGGACTGCTGGTAGGGTTTTCGTGTGGGTTGTCTTCGTTGCCGGGAGGATACGCCGCCACGAGGAGACCGTCAACATTGACGATCACCGCTGCCTTTACACCGTCAACCGCTGTGTGCAGTGTTTTCATGATCCGCTCAAGGCTGACGCTGCGATATTCCTGAGCCATACGCGATCTGTCTTTCTCTGCCGTGGGACGCTCTCTCAAGAGTATAGCCGAAGAACGGGACGACTCACAATAAAGGGAGAGTCCTATCTTTTCGCTCGTGCAGCGGCATCCTCATCAGCAAATTTCCCCAATAAGTACTGGTCATCCTCGCTGAGCCGGGCCTTCATCAGCAGATCTGGCCGCTTCTGCCAGGTGCGCCGCAGCCCCTGCTCGCGCCGCCACTGCGCCATCTGGGCATGATTGCCTTCCAGCAGCACCTGCGGCACGCCCAGACCACGAAATTCAGCCGGGCGGGTGTACTGCGGACCCTCCAGCGTGCCATCCGCATGACTGTCTCGATCTGCTGCGCCCTCAGCGCCGAGCACGCCGGGAAGGTGGCGGACGACGGCATCGACGATCACCATCGCCGCCAGCTCCCCACCCGTCAGCACATAGTCACCGATGCTGATCTCGTCGGTCACGACCAGTTCACGAACCCGATCGTCAATCCCCTCATAGTGCCCGCAAAGGATGGCGATCCGCTCGTGACGGGATAGTTCAACCGCCACATCGTGCGAAAACAATCGCCCCTGCGGCGTGGTCAGGATGACGGGCACACCAGCCACGCCGCTGAGAACCGACTCGATTGCCCGCACGACGACATCCACCCGCATGATCATGCCGCCGCCACCACCATACGGCGTATCGTCAACTGTGCGATGGCGATCCGTGGTGAAGTCCCGAATGTCGTGGATATGGAGATCGAGAATGCCGCGATCACGGGCTTTCCAGAGCATGCTTTCCGTCATGGGGCCGGTAAAGGAACCGGGAAACAGGGTGAAGATATCGATACGCATCGCCGTCAGTATTCCTCACGATAGAACGCTCAGCGCAGTCCGGGCGCAGGCTGCGAGACGTTCAGCTCCGTCTTGCGCGCCGCTGGCAACCCACGCATAATGAGCGCATGATGACGCTCAAGCTGCCGCTTTGCCGCTGCATCTCATCCGGGCTGATCGCCGCTGTGCTGGTGATCAGCGGGTGCAATCTCGTCGCTACTGCCGATCTCGTCCCGACGCCTTCCCTGCCCAGCGTGAGCTTTCTGGCTCCACAGTCGGATGAAATCTACGCGCAGGGAAGCGAGGTGATCATCACCCTCGTCGCGCAGGACCCGAACGGAACGGGCATCGCGCGCGTCGAACTGCTGGTCGATGATACGCCGCATCAGGAAGCCCTGCCAGAAATCAGCGCCGCCGTGCCGATCTTCACCGTCGAGATGAACTGGCTGGCACAGGGTCTCGGTCTGCATGCGATGACGGCGATCGCCTACCGCCTGGATGGCACGGCCAGCCCGCCGACGACGATCCGCCTGCTGGTAGCGCCGCCCAGCGGCGAACCGACCCCAACCAGTGGAACCCGCCCGCAAGTGGGGTAGAATACGGCCGACGCAAACCAGACTCACAGGACACATAATTTATGGCGACGTATATCGCCCGCCCGCTCAGCCGCCCACGGCTGGAAACACTGTCACCCGCTGATGTCCGTTTCATCGAAGCGCATTTTCACGCCGACTCGGTGGAGATGACCATCGATGACCAGATCATCGAATACAGCCTGATCAACGAGATCGAGGTCGCCGTGGCAGCCCGGCAGCGCAGCCCGGCCGGCTGGTTCGTCAAGAAAATCCTGTACGGGGGCGATGAACGATTTCACGTGGCTGTCTACTACGCAAAGCATCATGAGGCTGTCCTGCCCAACCTCTCCAAAGCAGCCGCGCAGTACGTCCTCGGCAATATCGCCTTCTACTCGCGCAATCCCATCCGCTATAAAGGGCCGGAAGACTTCATCGCTACGACGGAGTCATGAAGGTCGTCCTTCCCCTCATTGCGGCGGCGCTGATTCTGTCCGGCTGTGCATCATCAGAAACCGTGCCGCCAGCGATAATCCCGCCTGACACTGGCACAGTGATCGGCAGTGCCGATGTTCTGGAAGCCCCGGCCGTGGCATTTGCAGGCGGCCGCTGGCTGACCTTCTGGATCGGCAGTGACGAAAGCGGCGTGCATCACGACGGTCGGGCACTTGAAATCACCGGCGCGGCAGGCGAACCCGTCATCCTGCCCCTGCCCCCGCGCCACCCTTTCGCTCAGACTGCCCTCGCCAGCGCAGGTGCAGTACATCTGCTCTGGCTGGATGCCGATGATGCCTCGCCTGATGCCAACCGCCTGTTCACCGCGCTGATCTCCGCCGATCTGAGGGTCGAACGGGGGCCGACAGCGCTTTCGGGCGCGCCCACGCAGCACTATGCCGCCATTGAACGCGGGGATGGCGGGCTGTGGGCTGTATGGTCAGCAGGCATTGAAGGCAGTATGGCGGCGCGCGGAGTCTATCTGGCTCCGGTCGATGCCTTCGGCAGACCGCGCCCAGCACAGTTGATCGCCGATAATGCCACTTTCCCGGCGCTGGTGCGCGCCCCGGACGGCGTTTTATGGCTGATCTGGCTGGAACAGGCATCTGGCGCATTCTGGCGAGCGCGCATTGACGAGACAGGCGACGGCAGCACCGGCCCCGCAGAATATCTCAGCAGCGGACTGTTCATGGCGCGCGGCGACCGGATCGACTCGATTTTCGCCAGCGTCGATCAGGCTGGCGCTCTCTATGTGGTGATCAATGTCACACGACAGGATCAATCGGCCGAGAGCTGGGTGATGCACAGCCGGGGCGATCTGTGGACAGCGCCGGTGCGCCTTCAGTCCCCCTCCGGCATGGCACTTCGCCAGGTTCGACCCGCATCCGGAACCGAGGAACCGCTGCTGGCAGGGGTAACAGAGGACGGCATCATCACATTCGGCCTGGAGCGCGCGCGCGTGGTTGAACAGCAGATCGCTGTGCCCGGCGCAGCCCCCCTGCGCCCGCCGCAGATCATCCTCGCCGGGGATCAGCAGATGATCACATGGTCAATGCCCAACGCTGAGGGAGCGGCGTCACTCCATGCCCTGCTGACACCTCGGCGCTAACAGGCATTCATCCGGTCGAACAGATCGAGGATGGATTCGGCGGCATCGATCACTCCCTGATCGCCGGATTTTTCGGCGTAGCGCTTGGCAGCGACGACACCGCTGCGATGCACGCGACGAAAATCGCCAAACGGCAGCACGGGCTGATCCTTCTCATCGCGCGCCAGAAACCATTCGTACAGCGCTTCGTCGCCATGCGCGCGGCGAAACTCGGTCATCTGAGCTTCCGACGGCGCATTTGCTGTCCAGACCGTGTTCAGCGCATACTTTCCCTCTTCTACCAGGCGCAGCGCCTGTGCAACCGCCTGTGGGTTGACTTTCAGCGACATGATCCACCCCTTTTCCGCAAAGCAGCACTCAGTACGGGTTTTCGCATGGTCGATGATGCTCCGGTTCAGAAAACGCGGCGGAAAACTACCCGATAGGTGGTCAGCGCGCGTTCTCCGGTATCGGTGGTACAGGGAACCGGTGACAGCGGCTGCGCGATCGGATCAGAACGTCCCGGCAGATCGATGATGTAGTTGCGGCCCTCAGTCATGGCGAAATCCGCATAGGCGGGGCCGAACTCCGGTTTCAGGCCGGTGAAGAACGTGTTCTCACCGCCGCTCCAGCGCACCCGAACGCCCACCCCCGGAACGCCGGTGCTTCCGTTCAGTTCATACACAAAAACCTGGATGTTGCCGCTGTTCTGCGTGCTGCACACCGTATTCACGCTGATCAGCTCAAAATCACTGCGCGGCACACTGGTCGGGACGATCACCTGCACTGAGGTCGGGGTGGCTCCAGCGTTGAAACTCGGCGTGGCGGTCTTGGTCTCCGGCGGCTCAAGCGTCGGCGTGGGCGGAGCCAGCGTGACCTCAATGACGAGCGCGGATGGATCGCCTTCCGCCGGGATGAGCGTGTCGGCACAGCCAGAACGTCCCTGAAGCTGGTAGAACGTCATCATGCTGCGCACTGCACGAAGCCCGCTGCTGCTGTCGACAAAGCCGGAGGTAGCAAGGCGGCAGGCGACATCGGCGACTGCCTGAATGGGATCGCCCGGCAGCCGCAGATCGAGCAG